>NZ_JASHAX010000007.1:0-70180 GCF_047464945.1 Streptococcus mitis
TTACTCAGAGTTAAGTGACGATAGCCTAGGAGATACACCTGTACCCATGCCGAACACAGAAGTTAAGCCCTAGAACGCCGGAAGTAGTTGGGGGTTGCCCCCTGTGAGATATGGAAGTCGCTTAGCTTTATTCCGCCATAGCTCAGTTGGTAGTAGCGCATGACTGTTAATCATGATGTCGTAGGTTCGAGTCCTACTGGCGGAGTAGTTAATTAAAGGAGGTTTTGACCTCTTTTTTTGTTATATAATTAATAATCTATCTCGCATCTAACAAAGCGAGATATTTTTCTTGATGAGAGAGGTTTCGGCGACCATCATTTTTGAATAGTGATAGCACTTGAATAGACGCTTTCTAAGGAGAATTCTAGTAGGCATACCAGTCGTTTCAAGATAAGGAATTTTAGAAGGTTTTTGAAAATCATATTTCTTCATTTAACTTCCGCAATCAGGGCAAGATGGGGCGTCGTAGTCCAGTTTAGCGATAATTTCCTTATGTGTATCCCTATTGATGGTATTCATAATTTAGGGTCTGTAAGCTCTAGTAATTTTGTGATAAAGTGTAATTGTTCCATATGATTCTTTCTAATGATGGTTTGGTGCCTTTTCATTATAAATCTTATGGAATTTTTTTCTACCCTAAAATAGGTTCCATAATATCCATCGAGGATTTAACCACTACAAATATTATAGTTACTTTTCTTTTTAATAATTATTAAGTGCTTCATTTCTATTCAATCACTTTATAGCTTAAACTGAGAAAGATTCAATACAATGGTAACCGTACAGGATAATTTTTGTAAATCATTTATAGGAAATTTTTTATTTTTAGGGATTTAATAGTTTGTTTTTGATGTAAGATATTTGTTTCTATTCTGTCAACTTTTCCTATTTTTTCTCTTGTTGAGGTTGGTATTTTAACAATTCAGGAGTTATTAATGATTAATTAAAATTTTTTGTTAGAATAAGATCATAAAAAGTAAAGGAGTGTATGCTTATGCTACAAAATATTTATGATCAGATGACTGATTTCTATGACAGTATCGAAGAAGAGTATGCTACTTTCTTTGATAATAGTTGGGACTGGGAACATTTTCATTTTAAATTTTTGATTTATTATTTAGTTAGATATGGCATTGGGTGTCGTAGGGATTTTATCGTTTACCATTATCGTGTTGCTTATCGTTTGTATCTTGAAAAATTGATAATGAAACAGGGTTTTGTTGCTTGTTGAGACAATATGAGTTAATTTCCGAACAAATTTAACTTTTTGTGGGGAAATAATGATAAATAGCCGGAATTTTTTATAAATCATTTTTTAATAGTTGGAAATAGCAAATCTTTCTGTTGTTTCTTCTTGATAAAAAGGCGATTTTTTCTTATAATAAATTGTAAGATATAATTGCAGGTGAGAGTCCTGCCATGTATGTGAGAAAGGAAGAGCCTGAGGGCTCAGACAAGATTATGACTTCAGTTGTTGTTGTAGGTACCCAGTGGGGTGATGAAGGTAAAGGGAAGATTACAGACTTCCTTTCAGCGAATGCAGAAGTGATTGCACGTTACCAAGGTGGTGATAATGCAGGTCACACGATTGTGATTGATGGTAAGAAGTTTAAATTGCACTTGATTCCATCTGGGATTTTCTTCCCTGAAAAAATCTCTGTTATTGGGAATGGTATGGTTGTAAATCCTAAATCTCTTGTAAAAGAGTTGAGCTATCTTCATGAGGAAGGTGTGACAACTGATAACTTGCGTATTTCTGATCGCGCGCATGTCATTTTGCCTTATCATATCGAGTTGGATCGTTTGCAAGAAGAAGCTAAGGGCGACAATAAGATTGGAACTACAATCAAGGGAATTGGTCCAGCTTATATGGACAAGGCTGCTCGTGTTGGGATTCGTATTGCAGATCTTTTAGATAAAGATATTTTCCGTGAGCGTTTAGAACGTAACCTTGCTGAAAAGAATCGTCTTTTTGAAAAATTGTATGACAGTAAAGCGATTGCTTTCGATGATATTTTTGAAGAGTATTACGAATATGGTCAACAAATCAAGAAATATGTGACAGACACATCTGTCATTTTGAATGATGCGCTTGATAACGGTAAACGTGTGCTTTTTGAAGGTGCACAAGGAGTTATGCTAGATATCGACCAAGGTACTTATCCATTTGTTACGTCATCAAACCCTGTGGCTGGTGGTGTTACGATTGGTTCTGGTGTTGGTCCAAGTAAGATTGACAAGGTTGTTGGTGTATGTAAAGCCTATACGAGTCGTGTAGGAGACGGTCCTTTCCCAACTGAGTTGTTTGATGAAGTGGGAGAACGTATCCGTGAAGTAGGTCATGAATATGGTACAACAACTGGTCGTCCACGTCGTGTAGGTTGGTTTGACTCAGTTGTGATGCGTCATAGCCGTCGTGTTTCTGGTATTACTAACCTTTCATTGAACTCTATCGATGTTTTGAGTGGTTTAGATACAGTGAAAATCTGTGTGGCCTATGATCTTGATGGTCAACGTATTGACTACTATCCAGCTAGTCTTGAGCAATTGAAACGTTGCAAGCCTATCTATGAAGAGTTGCCAGGTTGGTCAGAAGATATTACCGGAGTTCGTAATTTGGAAGATCTTCCTGAGAATGCGCGTAACTACGTTCGTCGTGTGAGTGAATTGGTTGGCGTTCGTATTTCTACTTTCTCAGTGGGTCCTGGTCGTGAACAAACAAATATTTTAGAAAGTGTTTGGTCCTAAGAGATTTTTAAGATTTGTTTAAGATAGGTCGGGTATACTATAGACAGTTACAAGAAGACCTCCTAACTTGTTGTAACAAATATCCTAAACTTTTCTTTTTCATAATAATCTCCCTATAAAGTCACCGCATTCGGTGGCTTTTTTTGTCTTGGGATTCATGATATAATAATAAAATCGATAAGTAGGAAAAGAGAAACGGATGAATTATACAGTTGAAGAAAAAGAAGTCTTCATGAGAGAGGCATTGAAAGAGGCTGAGATTGCTCTTGAACACGATGAAATTCCAATTGGTTGTGTGATTGTCAAGGATGGAGAAATCATTGGTCGTGGGCATAATGCTCGTGAGGAGCTGCAGCGAGCGGTTATGCATGCGGAAATTATGGCTATAGAGAATGCGAACCTGAGTGAGGAGAGCTGGCGCTTGCTGGATTGCACGCTTTTTGTGACTATTGAGCCGTGTGTCATGTGTAGTGGGGCGATTGGACTTGCCCGTATTCCAAACGTGGTCTATGGGGCTAAAAACCAGAAATTTGGCGCTGCTGGGAGTTTGTACGATATCTTGACAGATGAGCGTCTTAATCATCGTGTGGGGGTTGAAACGGGAATTTTGGAAGATGAATGCGCAGCTATTATGCAGGACTTTTTTAGAAATAGACGGAAAAAATAATTTTTCTTTTAAAATGAATAGGAATGTGATATAATAAACAGTGGAGCAACAGTTCTGCGTGAAGCGGGTCAGGGGAGGAATCCAGCAGCCCTAAGCGATTTGAATTGTGTGCTCTTTTTTTCGTGCTTTTTCCGAATAAATAAGATAGAATAATCTAGAATAAATGATAATAGAAAAGAGAAGATGATGAAAATTCGTGGTTTTGAATTGGTTTCTAGTTTTACAGATGAAAATTTATTGCCCAAGCGTGAGACAGCGCATGCGGCTGGTTACGACTTAAAGGTTGCTGTGCGTACGGTTATTGCGCCAGGAGAGATTGTCTTGGTTCCGACAGGAGTTAAGGCTTATATGCAACCGACTGAGGTTCTTTACCTTTATGATCGTTCTTCAAACCCTCGTAAGAAGGGCTTGGTTTTGATTAATTCAGTTGGGGTCATTGACGGGGACTATTATGGAAATCCTGGCAATGAAGGACATATTTTTGCTCAGATGAAGAATATCACAGACCAAGAGGTTGTTCTTGAAGTTGGAGAACGTGTTGTCCAGGCTGTCTTTGCTCCTTTCTTAATTGCAGATGGAGATGCGGCTAATGGCGTTCGAACTGGTGGATTTGGGTCAACTGGACACTAAGATGAAGATTATCTTTATACGTCACGGGGAGCCAGATTATAGTATGCTTGATAAACTTGAAAATCCGCAACTCTATAGTGGTTTTGGTCGTGATTTAGCACCATTGACAGGAAAAGGTCGCAGTCTGGCAAAAGAAGTTGCTAAAACTGCATGTTTTGGAAAGGCAGAGATTATTATTTCATCGTCTGTGACGAGGGCTTTAGAAACAGCACATTATATAGCGGTTGAAACAGTATTGGACTTATTTGTGGAGCCGTTTTTTCATGAGTGGCGTCCAGACTTAGATGGTACTAACTCTGATTTAACTAGTGTATTGGTAGCTCATGAATATTATCTAAAACATCAAGGAAGTTTACCTGAAGATTCTCCTTATCGCTATGAAACAGCTCTGGAGATGCGTCATCGTTTTTTAAGAACTTTGGAAAAATATAAAAATTATAAAACTATTATCATTGTAACTCACGGAATGCTCATGCGTCAGTTTGTGCCAAATGAGAAGATTGATTTTTGCCAAGTGATTGAGTGTGAGTTAGAGATATAGAAAGAGGTTTATCATCGCAAAAAAAAGCGACATTTGTATGTCAAAATTGTGGGTATAATTCCCCTAAATATCTGGGGCGTTGCCCCAACTGTGGATCTTGGTCTTCTTTTGTAGAAGAGGTTGAGGTTGCCGAGGTCAAGAATGCGCGTGTGTCCTTGACAGGTGAGAAAAGACAGAAAGAAGAAATTTGTGACCGGCTTGCTGCTTGTATCTTCTCGTATCTTTGAGAAGCGTCGGGCTTCTTGCTTTACTAATCCAGATTTAAAAGATTTTTTAGAGGAAAACGGTGCTAAAAGCATAGAGTTTATAGGGGTAGATGGCAATGGCTGTGTTAAGGCTTCCGTTTTGGCAGTTACCAAGGAGAATTATCAGGTTTCTGTCGATTTGTCTGCTGTCGGAGTTGGCAACCAGAAGAAATTCTCTAAAACACTGAAGCAGTGGCAAGATTGCGGAATCAAGATTGGATAGTTTTATGGGGGTCTTAATATGAAAATTATTTTTATCCGTCACGGGGAGCCAGATTACCGTGAGTTAGAGGATCGTTCTTATACGGGATTTGGGATAGATTTGGCGCCCTTGTCTGAGAAGGGACGGCAACAAGCTCAGAAACTGAGCAAAAATCCCTTGCTTCCTTCAGCTGAAATAATCATATCTTCTGCAGTCACAAGAGCTTTAGAAACGGCTTCTTATGTGGCTTGTGTTACTGGACTTCCTTTAAGAGTGGAGCCATTATTTCATGAATGGCAGGTCTATGAAAGTGGCACAGATAATTTTGAAAAAGCTCGTACTATGTTTCTAGAAAATAAGGGGGAGTTACTTCCTAATAGTCCTATTCAATATGAGACCGCTACGGAGATGAAGTCTCGTTTTCTAGAATGCATGGCTAAGTATCGAGATTACCAGACCGTGATAGTGGTAACTCACAACATGCTCATGCGTCAGTTTGTGCCAAATGAGAAGATTGATTTTTGCCAAGTGATTGAGTGTGAGTTAGAGATATAGAAAGAGGTTTATCATCGCAAAAAAAAAAGCGACATTTGTATGTCAAAATTGTGGGTATAATTCCCCTAAATATCTGGGGCGTTGCCCCAACTGTGGATCTTGGTCTTCTTTTGTAGAAGAGGTTGAGGTTGCCGAGGTCAAGAATGCGCGTGTGTCCTTGACAGGTGAGAAAACCAAGCCCATGAAACTAGCTGAGGTGACTTCAATTAACGTCAATCGAACCAAGACGGAGATGGAGGAATTCAACCGTGTACTTGGAGGCGGAGTGGTACCAGGAAGTCTCGTCCTCATCGGTGGGGATCCTGGGATTGGGAAATCAACCCTTCTTTTACAAGTTTCAACCCAGCTGTCTCAAGTGGGGACAGTTCTCTATGTCAGTGGGGAGGAGTCTGCCCAGCAGATTAAGCTACGAGCAGAGCGCTTGGGAGATATTGATAGCGAGTTTTATCTCTATGCAGAGACCAATATGCAGAGTATTCGAGCTGAGGTGGAGCGCATCCAGCCAGACTTCCTCATCATTGACTCTATCCAGACCATTATGTCTCCTGAGATTTCAGGGGTGCAGGGGTCTGTTTCTCAAGTGCGTGAGGTGACGGCTGAACTCATGCAGCTGGCTAAAACTAATAACATTGCCATCTTTATCGTAGGTCATGTGACCAAGGAAGGAACCTTAGCTGGGCCGAGAATGTTGGAGCATATGGTGGATACAGTGCTTTACTTTGAAGGGGAGCGCCACCATACCTTTCGTATTTTGAGAGCGGTCAAAAACCGTTTTGGCTCCACTAATGAGATTGGGATTTTTGAGATGCAGTCGGGTGGATTGGTTGAGGTCCTCAATCCGAGTCAAGTTTTCCTAGAGGAGCGTTTGGACGGTGCAACTGGTTCATCGATCGTTGTGACAATGGAAGGGACGCGTCCGATTTTGGCGGAGGTTCAGGCCTTGGTAACACCGACCATGTTTGGGAATGCCAAGCGTACTACGACAGGACTTGATTTTAATCGTGCTAGCTTGATTATGGCTGTTTTGGAAAAGCGGGCAGGTCTTCTCTTACAAAATCAGGATGCTTATCTCAAATCTGCTGGTGGTGTCAAATTGGATGAACCTGCGATTGACTTAGCTGTTGCAGTTGCCATTGCTTCGAGCTACAAGGACAAGCCAACTAATCCTCAGGAATGTTTTGTAGGCGAACTGGGCTTGACAGGAGAAATTCGGCGCGTGAATCGTATCGAGCAACGCATCAATGAAGCTGCTAAACTGGGCTTTACTAAGATTTATGTACCTAAGAATTCCTTGACAGGAATCACTCCGCCCAAGGAAATTCAGGTCATTGGCGTGACAACGATTCAGGAAGTTTTGAAAAAGGTATTTGCATAATCCGTGACAAATCCTCTTAAAAATGATAAGATAGGAGAAATATTTGACTATCAAATTTTCGAGGAGGGAATCGTGTCGTATTTTGAACAGTTTATGCAAGCCAATCAGGCTTATGTTGCCCTACATGGGCAGTTAAATCTGCCACTTAAACCCAAAACAAGGGTTGCCATTGTTACCTGTATGGATTCACGTTTGCACGTTGCGCAAGCTCTAGGTTTGGCACTTGGGGATGCTCATATCTTGCGGAATGCAGGTGGTCGAGTGACAGAGGACATGATTCGTTCGCTGGTTATTTCCCAGCAACAAATGGGGACAAGAGAGATTGTGGTGTTACACCATACAGACTGTGGTGCTCAGACTTTTGAAAATGGCTCTTTTCAGGAGTATCTGAAAGAGGAACTAGGTGTCGATGTGTCAGACCAGGACTTCTTGCCCTTCCAAAATATAGAGGAGAGTGTGCGCGAGGATATGCAACTCCTTATCGAGTCTCCCCTAATACCAGATGATGTCATTATCTCTGGTGCTATTTACGATGTGGATACAGGAAGTATGACAGTCGTAGAATTGTAAAAAATTCATTTAGAAAGAAAGTGTATGAAGAAAAACAGTATTTTATTTATTTTTATCTTATTGCTATGTATTGGTGTACAGTATGAAACCATCTACTATACGGATGGTTCGATGTCAGGTGCGGAATATGGACTAATGGGAGTTTCTATCTTTCTAGCTCTCTTTTACATGATTCCGGCTCTTTATTTCCTTTTCCGTATTGGGAAAAAATGGGAATTACCAAAGAAGGCCTTGATTCTGTCTTTATTGGGAGGGATGTTCCTTTCAGGTTGGTTGTCTAGCTTTGCTAATACCTATATCCATGATTTATTGGGGGTTCTTTTCCCAGATAGTGCATTTTTAAATGCCTTTGAAAGTGCTATTGTGGCTCCTTTGGTAGAAGAACCCTTGAAATTGTTGCCACTTGTCTTTGTTTTAGCTATGATTCCTGTGCGAAAATTAAAATCTTTGTTTTTACTAGGGACTGCTTCTGGTTTGGGATTCCAAATAATTGAGGATATTGGCTATATTCGTACAGATTTGCCAGAGGGCTTTGACTTTACTATTTCGAGAATTTTAGAGCGTATCATCTCAGGGATTGCTTCTCACTGGACTTTTTCAGGTCTAGCTGTAGTAGGTGTTTACTTGCTTTACAGAGCCTATAAAGAACAGAAGGTTGGCAAGAAACAGGGGCTTATTTTCCTAGGTTTAGCCTTGGGAACTCACTTCTTGTTTAATTCTCCTTTTGTTGAATTGGAGACAGAGTTGCCTTTAGCGATTCCAGTGGTTACGGCTATTACTCTCTATGGTTTTTATCAGGCTTATCGTTTTGTTGAGAAACACAATGAGTTGATGAACTAGAATATTTTTTAAAAGAATGATGCAAGGGTACAAATATGGTGCCCTTCTTTTATTTTTGATTGAAAAATAGTGCAAAAAGCGCTACAATGGTAAATGGAAAAATCTTGTGAAAAGCACAAGCGATACATATATACCGGAGGAAATCATGTCTTTTTCTGATTTAAAGCTGTTTGCCCTTTCTTCTAATCAAGAATTGGCAAAACGTGTGGCGCAGGAGATTGGGATAGAGTTGGGGAAATCAAGTGTTCGCCAATTTTCAGATGGAGAGATTCAGGTCAACATCGAAGAATCAATCCGTGGGAAACACGTCTTTATCCTACAATCAACTAGCTCGCCTGTAAATGACAATCTGCTTGAAATTTTGATTATGGTAGATGCTTTGAAGCGTGCGAGTGCAGAATCTGTCAATGTTGTCATGCCTTACTATGGGTATGCACGTCAGGATAGAAAGGCGAGAGCGCGTGAGCCAATCACTTCAAAACTTGTCGCAAATATGCTTGAAGTAGCTGGAGTGGATCGTTTATTGACCATCGACTTGCATGCTGCGCAGATTCAAGGATTCTTTGATATTCCTGTGGATCATTTGATGGGAGCTCCTCTGATTGCGGATTATTTTGAGCGTCGTGGCATGGTTGGTTCTGACTATGTGGTTGTCAGTCCAGACCATGGAGGGGTGACTCGTGCTCGTAAGTTGGCAGAATTTTTGAAGACATCTATCGCTATTATTGATAAACGTCGCAGCGTTGATAAGATGAATACCAGTGAAGTCATGAACATCATCGGTAAGGTCGAAGGCAAGACTTGTATCTTGATTGATGATATGATTGATACCGCTGGAACGATTTGTCATGCGGCAGATGCTCTTGCAGAAGCTGGTGCTGTTGAAGTCTATGCAAGCTGTACGCACCCAGTTCTTTCTGGCCCTGCTATGGACAATATCCAAAACTCAGCTATCAAGAAATTGGTTGTTTTGGATACCATCTATCTGCCAGAAGAGCGTTTGATTGATAAGATTGAACAGATTTCGATTGCTCATCTACTGGGTGATGCTATTGTACGTATCCATGAAAAACGCCCACTTTCTCCACTTTTCAGTATTGAGAAAAAGATTTAATGACCAAGCCTGAGATAATTCTCAGGTTTTTTTGTCTCTTTTCCGAATAAATAGATAGTAGCAGTGAATCTAGTAAACCTAGATTTAAAACTGTGGTATAATAAAAGGAGGAAAAGGATGATTCTAAGACATCCGGGCATCAGCCCTACCAATGATTTGGTTGCTAAGAAAATCTTTAGCAATCCAGAAATCACTTGTCAATTTATTCGCGATATGTTGGATTTACCAGCCAAAAATGTAACCATTTTGGAGGGGAGCAATATTCATGTCTTGCCATCCCTGCCTTACTCGGCTCAGGATTTCTATACCAGTATAGACGTCTTGGCGGAGTTGGATAATGGTACGCAAGTAATTATTGAAATTCAAGTTCATCATCAGAATTTTTTCATCAATCGCCTGTGGGCTTACCTGTGCAGTCAGGTCAATCAAAACCTAGAAAAAATTCGTCAACGAGAAGGTGATACACACCAGAGTTACAAACACATCGCACCAGTTTATGCTATTGCTATTGTGGACAGCAACTACTTCCAAGATGACTTGGCTTTTCACAGCTTTAGTATGCGAGAGGACACGACAGGTGAAGTCTTAACTATCACAAATAATGGACAAGAAAACCACCTAGTCAAGATGGCGTTCTTGGAATTAAAAAAATATAGAGAAACCAGCAAAGATGAGGTTCGCAAGCCGTGGTTGGAGTTTTTCGGGAACAAACCCTTTACTCAGCAACCCGAGCGAGCCATCAGCCAAGCAGATCAACTGCTAGACTATAATAGCTGGTCCGAGGAGGACAGGAAAATGTTTAGTCAAACGTATGCGCGAAGAACAAGCGTTATTGGCTCAGGATTATGCCTTGGAGACTGCTAGGGCGGAAGGTCTTGAACAAGGACTAGAGCGTGGGAAGCTCTTTGCTTTCCTAGATATGGTTCGTCAAGGTCTTCTGACATCTGAGGTAGCCAGTCAGCAATTGGGCATGACCGTTGCTGAATTTGAGTCACTATTGAAAGAGCATCACAAATAAGAACTAAAAAAATACAGAGAAACTAGCAAATATAAGGTTCGCAAGCCGTGGTTGGAGTTTTTCGGGAATAAGCCCTTTACCCAACAACCTGAGCGAGCTATCAGCCAAGCAGACCAACTGCTAGACTATAAGAGCTGGTCTGAGGATGACAGGAAGCTGCTTAGTCAACTACATATGCGCGAAGAACAAGCCTTGTTAGCACATAACTATGCCTTGGAACGAGCTGAAGAAAAAGGCTTAGAACGTGGTCGTCCAGAGAGTACTGAGGAGGGGTAAAAGTAGGTTTAGCAAGTCTAGTTCGTCAAGGCCTTCTGACTTCATATATTGCCAGCTAGTAATGATTCGAATAGTTGGGAATATAAAGGATTATTGTTTGTTTGATTGAAATAATTTAGCTTTTATAAGTGATGAGAATTCAACATTTAAAGTTTGGACTGTTTTATCCAATATTTTCTTAAAAATAAGATAAAAATTGTTGATACCAATTATTTAAGTGGTATAACGGTGGTAGTAAAGAAAACTATTTACAATCAAATAAAAAATAAAATAGGAGATAAAACAATGAAAAAAGTTTTATTGACATCAGTAGTAGCTCTTGCAGTATTATCTGCAGTAGCGCCAGCATTTGCAGATAACAATGGTGGAGCTAACCTTCCAGGTGTGTATGATTCACGTGAAGCATATGAAAGCCAATCAGAATTTGTAACTGCTAATAGAGTTAATGCATATGTAGATGCTCATATCAAAGATCTTAAAGAACCAGCTGAAGTTGCCAAAGCTGAAGCAGACTTGCAAGCATTCTTGGATTCTGTATACTCAGGTTATGATTTCTCTAATAAGAAAGCAGCGCTAGAGAAAGCAGTTGGAGAAGCTAAAGAAGCATACAATGCTAAAGTAGTAGAACTTCGTAACGAAGCGGTGAAACATTTACAAGAAGTTTTCAATTCATCTCTTAAAAAAGAAGGTAAATACTATATCTTGAACGAAACTCTTGAACAAGCAAACGCTCGTTATTTAAAAGATCACGCTCAAGATGGACAAACAGCTCCATCAGCTACTCCAGAACCAGGTAAACCAGATTCAATAGAGCAAGCTAAACAAGCAGGTGCAATAGCTAAAGCTGGTCAAAAAGCTCTTCCCAAAACACACGCTTCTAAATAATTTATTTAATGAAGTAACTGAGGGTGGGCAAAAACCCACTTCTAACTATCAAAAAACGAGCATTTCCGTAGTTGGAGATGCTCGTTTTCTTATGTCATGGTTTATAATTAAAATAACAACAAAATAATTAGAAAGCCATGACAATGTATAAAGATTATAACACAAATCAGTTAAATTTAGAAGTAAATCTTGCCTACGATATTCCATCAAGTCCCGAAGCGAGAATGATTAGCCTCTTTGTGGACAGTATCCCTAATCAAGTTCTATTGGAAGAGACCTCTCACACTGGTCGCCATGCCTTTCATCCAGCCATGCTCATGAAGATGACCCTGTTCGCTTATACTCGTCAAGTGTTCTCTGGACGTAAAATCGTTCAAATGAATGAGGAAGTCATTCCCATGAAATGGTTGAACCAAGATACCTATGTTAGCTATAAAACGATTAATAACTTCCGCTCCAGTAAACATGCCAACAACCTAATCAAAACTGCTTTTATTTACTTCACCTTACTCATGCGTGAGAACGGAATGATTGAGGATGATGCCTTGTTCATTGATGGAACAAAACTAGAAGCTGATGCCAATCTCTATTCTTTCACTTGGAAAAGAGCTATTGACAAATATGAAGCAGCCTTGAGTGGGAAAATTTCCCAGCTCTATGATCAGCTGATTCAAGAAGGGGTAAATCTCACCTTATCTAAAGAAGAACGGGAAACCCGTCAGGGATTGGAGGAGCTACTAGAAAAAACGGAGGCTACCTTAGCCGAAATAGAACAAGCTATTGAAGAAGAGCCTAAAGTGATAAAGGGTGGGTCTGCCAATAGACAAAAACGTCGTCGGATAAAGAAAATCCGTAAGCAATTAAGGGATGATTTCCTTTCTCGTAAACAGCGCTATGAAGAAGCTAGAAAAATTTTAGAAGACCGCAACTCTTTCTCAAAGACGGATCATGATGCCACTTTTATGAGTATGAAGGAAGACCATATGCAAAATGGGCAACTGAAACCTGGTTATAATATCCAAGCGGCTACCAATGGTCAGTATGTCCTTGATTTTGATATCTTTCCCAATCCAACAGACACTCGCACTCTGAAACCCTTCCTCCAATCGATTCAAAGTCTAGACTTATTCAACTATATCGTAGCAGATGCTGGTTATGGTAGCGAAGAAAATTATCGTTTTATCATTGATGAATTGTAAAAAACACCGCTTATTCCCTATACCATGTATCAGAAGGAATTGACTAAAAACTACCAGACGAGCACAGATAATCCAATGAACTGGGAATATCTTGAGGACACGGACCAGTTTATAAAGCCCGACGGCCTAGTTTATTCCTTTAAGAACTACTCTAGTCGAACTGACAAGTATGGCTTTCAACGTGATTTCAAGATTTATGAGGCGGATAAAGTTCAAGATACTCCTGAGTTAGAACAGTTGGCTAAAACAAATAGTGGAAATCAGAAACAAATCCATTATAATCCAACTTGGAATTACTTTAAGGAACTCCTTAAGCAAACATTACATAGTGAAGAAGGCTCTCGAATTTATGCCAAACGGAAAATCGATGTTGAACCCGTTTTTGGTAGATTGAAGAGTGTTTTTGGCGTGCGAAGAGTGCATGTCAGAGGGAAACAAGCTGTCGCAATAGAGATAGGATTTATCTTTATGAGCATGAATCTCACCAAGTTGGCCAAGAATCTAGCCTCTAAAACATCCACTACTCAAAAACCACACAGTATTTCTTTCAGCTTGATTGGATTCAAGACTGGAATCACTGTGTGGTTTTATTTAGAAGCGAGTTTTTGCCCAGCCTCTTTTTGATAAAAGTAAATAAACAAGGGAGATAAAAATGAGCAGACGTTCAACTAAAAATAAGTCACCTATGAAGAAAATTATCGCTTTGCTTGTTGCTGTAGCTATTGTCGCTTTAGGAGGTTTATTCCTCTATAAGACATTTTTAGCTCCAACTGATCAGGCGAGTGAAACTAAGGTAGCACAAACGACACAAAAAATTGCTACGACATCGGCAGAGGAAAAAGAATATCTTACGAATAAGTTCAAAGGCTTACTTGGAACAAACTCTGATACGATCGCTTATGTGTATGCGCCCGGAACAGAGTTGGATGAACCTGTTGTTCAAACAACTGATAATTCAACTTATTTAGATAAGAGATTTGATGGTGGTCACGAACCTTATATGGGAACAGTGTTTATGGACACAGATAATAAAAATGATTTTAGTGACCGTTTAACTTGGTTATTTGGTCATGCTCGTGGTAGTAAAGTTGGGGATCATCGTATGTTTAATGATGTGAACTACTATAGTCGTCAAGATTATTTTGATGAACATCCATATGTTGTGATTGAGACTCCAGAGAGAAAGTATTATTATGAAGCAGTTGCTATGATTATAGTACCAGAAGAAACAGCCTTTTATCGTACTTCATTTGATGATGATAAAGATTTTCAAACGCAGTTAACAACTATTTATTAAACAGCTGAAGTTAAGAAACCAAATGTTAAAGTATCAGCTAAAAATAAGTATTTAGTTCTTTCAACTTGTCGTGAAGAAGATGAAACGATTCGTGAGAATCTATATCTTCGTCAAATACCAGACTCAGAAATGAGTGAGTTTGTCAAACAGCATAAAGATCAATTAACGTATAAACCAACAAGATAAATATATAGACTACTACTAAAATAGGAATGAATATAGTCTAGCAAGAATAGAAGTTCTTTGCAGTTAAAAAGGATTTCACTTTTATAATTATAAAGCATAAAAACAGAATTTAGTCATGGGCTAAGTTCTGTTTTTTTAAAACTAAATGGCTATATTCGCCAAAAGTTTGAAAAATACTCGGTCTGGCTCTTCCCAATGGTATTTTTTGATGCTTTCCTTTATAATGGGTGTATGGATAAGAAAAAATTATTATTGATTGATGGATCTTCTGTTGCTTTTCGGGCGTTTTTTGCACTCTATCAGCAGTTGGACCGTTTTAAGAATGCGGTTGGTTTGCATACCAATGCGATTTATGGCTTTCAGTTGATGTTGAGCCATTTGTTGGAGCGGGTTGAGCCTAGTCATATTTTGGTGGCTTTTGATGCGGGAAAGACGACCTTCCGGACAGAGATGTATGCGGACTATAAGGGTGGTCGGGCCAAGACTCCGGATGAGTTTCGTGAGCAATTTCCCTTCATTCGTGAGTTGCTCGATCATATGGGGATTCGTCACTATGAGTTGGCTCAGTATGAGGCGGATGACATTATTGGGACACTAGATAAACTAGCAGAGCAGGATGGTTTTGATATTACCATTGTCAGTGGAGACAAGGATTTGATTCAACTGACGGATGAGCATACGGTGGTTGAGATTTCCAAGAAAGGTGTGGCTGAGTTTGAGGCTTTTACGCCGGACTATCTCATGGAAAAGATGGGGCTCACACCGACTCAGTTTATCGATCTCAAGGCGCTCATGGGTGATAAGTCGGATAATATCCCTGGGGTGACCAAAATTGGTGAAAAGACGGGTATCAAGCTCTTGCTGGAGCATGGTTCTCTTGAGGGGATTTATGAAAATATTGATGGGATGAAGGCTTCTAAGATGAAGGAAAATCTCATCAATGATAAGGAACAGGCCTTTTTGTCAAAAACACTGGCGACCATTGATACCAAGGCACCGATTGAGATTGGTTTGAAGGATTTGGTCTATAGTGGTCCAGATGTTGAAAATCTTGGGAAATTCTACGATGAGATGGGTTTCAAACAGCTCAAGCAGGCTTTAAATGTGTCGTCAGCTGATGTGGCTGAGAGCTTGGATTTTACTATTGTTGACCAAATCAGTCAAAATATGCTGAGTGAAGAATCTATCTTCCATTTTGAGCTTTTTGGTGAGAATTACCATACGGATGATTTGGTTGGATTTGCCTGGTCTTGTGGGGAAAAGCTCTATGCTACAGACAAGCTTGAGCTTTTGCAAGAGCCGATTTTCAAGGCCTTTTTAGAAAAAACACCTCTGAGAGTTTATGACTTTAAGAAGGTTAAAGTTCTCTTGAATCGTTTTGGTCTGGATTTGCAAGCGCCTGCTTTTGACAGCCGTTTGGCTAAATACCTCCTTTCGACTGTGGAGGACAATGAAATTGCGACCATCGCTAGTCTTTATGGTCAGACTTATTTGGTTGATGATGAGACTTTCTATGGTAAGGGAGTCAAGAAGGCCATTCCTGAACGTGAGAAATTCTTGGAACACTTGGCTCGTAAGATTGCAGTTTTGGTTGAAACAGCGCCTGTTTTACTTGAAAAACTCAGTGAAAATGGACAATTAGAGCTTCTTTATGATATAGAGCAACCTCTAGCCTTTGTCCTTGCCAAGATGGAAATTGCTGGGATTACGGTTAAGAAAGAGACCTTGCTTGAGATGCAGGCTGAAAATGAGCTTGTCATTGAAAAACTCACTCAGGAGATTTACGAACTGGCTGGTGAGGAGTTTAATATCAACTCGCCTAAGCAGTTGGGCGTGCTTCTCTTTGAAAAATTGGGGCTACCTCTAGAATACACTAAGAAAACTAAGACTGGATACTCGACAGCGGTGGATGTCTTGGAGCGCCTGGCTCCTATTGCTCCGATTGTTAAGAAAATTCTTGACTACCGTCAGATTGCTAAGATTCAATCTACTTATGTAATTGGCTTGCAGGACTGGATTTTGGCTGATGGAAAGATTCACACGCGTTATGTGCAGGATTTGACCCAGACTGGGCGTCTGTCTAGTGTGGATCCAAACTTGCAAAATATCCCTGTTCGCTTGGAACAAGGTCGTCTCATTCGTAAGGCTTTTGTGCCTGAGTGGGAGGATAGTGTGTTGCTCAGCTCGGACTATTCACAGATTGAATTGCGCGTTTTGGCGCATATCTCTAAGGATGAGCACTTGATTAAGGCCTTCCAAGAGGGGGCAGATATCCATACTTCGACAGCCATGCGGGTCTTTGGCATTGAGCGTCCTGAGGATGTGACTGCAAACGACCGTCGCAATGCCAAGGCTGTCAACTTTGGAGTGGTTTATGGAATTTCAGACTTTGGCTTGTCTAATAATTTGGGCATTAGCCGTAAGGAAGCCAAAGCCTACATTGATACCTACTTTGAACGCTTCCCAGGTATTAAAAACTACATGGATGAAGTGGTGCGTGAGGCGCGTGATAAGGGCTATGTAGAGACACTTTTCAAGCGTCGTCGTGAGTTGCCAGATATCAATTCGCGTAACTTTAACATTCGTGGCTTTGCGGAGAGAACTGCTATTAACTCCCCTATCCAGGGGTCGGCGGCAGATATTCTCAAGATTGCTATGATTCAGCTGGACAAAGCCTTGGTTGCAGGTGGTTATCAGACTAAGATGCTGTTGCAAGTGCACGATGAAATCGTCCTTGAAGTTCCTAAATCTGAATTGGCAGAGATGAAAAAATTGGTCAAACAAACCATGGAAGAAGCCATTCAACTCAGTGTTCCCCTCATCGCAGATGAAAATGAAGGGGCAACCTGGTACGAGGCTAAATAAAAAGGGGGCTAGTCCTCTTTTTTGTAGTAGAATTCTGCAAGCCTTTTCAAATTGTGCTATACTGAAGAAAAAGGAGGATTTCTATGAGTCAAGAATTTATCAATCCAAGTGATGGTGTGATTCGTCAGTATCTCGCAACGAGTAAAACCCTTGCTGTAGTGGGGTTATCAGACCGTGAAGAAACAACTAGCAATCGAGTGACCAAGGAAATGCAGGCTCGGGGTTATAAAATCATCCCAGTCAATCCCAAGGTAGCAGGTGGTGAAATATTGGGTGAAAAGGCTTATGCTAGTCTCGCTGAGATTCCTTTTCCTGTAGATATTGTCAATGTTTACCGTCGCAGTGAGTTTTTGCCAGATGTGGCGCGTGATTTTCTTAAGGCTGATGCCAAGATTTTTTGGGCACAGTTAGGACTTGAAAGTCTAGAAGCAGAAGAAATCTTGCGTGCTGGTGTATGTGATGATATCGTGATGAATCGTTGCATCAAGAGAGAACATACACGCTTGATTGAGGAAGCATAAGAAAAAGGTAGCTGATGGGCTACCTTTTGTGTTATACTCAATGAAAATCAAAGAGCAAACTAGGAAACTAGCGCAGGTTGCTCAAAACACAGTTTTGAGGTTGCAGATAGAACTGACGAAGTCAGCTCAAAACACAGTTTTGAGGTTGTAGATAAGACTGACGAAGTCAGTCACATATATACGGCAAGGCGACGTTGACGTGGTTTGAAGAGATTTTCGAAGAGTATTAGAAAATGCCGATAAGGGTCTGCATACCAAGACTAGTGAGGATGATGGCAATCCAGCAGATGGCTCCGAGAACAATGGATTTTCCACTGGATTTGACCATAGCGACCAGATTAGTTTTGAGTCCGATAGCACTCATGGCCATGATAATGAGGAATTTGGAGAGTTGTTTGAGAGGGGTAAAGAAACTACTGGACACCCCGAGAGAGGTCAGTAGGGTGGTTAGGAGAGATGCAAGGATAAAGTAAAGGATAAAAAGTGGGAAGACTTTTTTCAGTTGCAAACCTAGCTTATTTTTTTGCTCGCGACTTTGCCAGTAGGAGAGAAAGAGAGTGATGGGGATGATAGCTAGGGTGCGCGTGAGTTTGACAATGGTTGCGGATTCGAGGGTATTGGTCTGGTAGAGACTGTCCCAAGCGCTGGCGGTAGCCGTTACAGAGGAAGTGTCATTGACCGCAGTTCCTGCAAAGAGAGCGAAACCTTCATTGGATAGATGAAGCCAGATACCGAGGATTGGAAAGATGAGTGCCGCTAAGACATTGAAGAAAAAGATAACGGAGATGGCTTGGGCTACTTCCTTTTCCTTAGCATGGATAACGGGCGCTGTCGCTGCAATGGCAGAGCCCCCACAGATAGAAGAACCTACTCCAATCAAGGTAGCCAGTTTTGTGTCCAGTGCAAAGAAACGCTGGAAGAGGTAGGCAACAATCAAGGCTATTGAAATGGTGGACAGGATGACAGGGAGTGAAGATTGTCCGACTGCGAAGACTTGCGAGATATTGAGACCAAAACCAAGCAAGATAACGGCATACTGGAGCAATTTCTTGGAACTAAAGGTCAATCCAGCATCCAGTTGTTTATAAGACGAGAGAAAGGGATGTAGGAGCATGCCCATAAAAATCGCAAAAACAGGCGCGCCAATCACAGGGAAGAGTCCTCCTAAGTACCAAGATACGATTGAAATGAGAAGGCAGGCCAAGATGCCTGCTCCATTTTTTGATAGAAATGACATAAAAACCTCCAAATAGAATCTGTTACCATTATAGACCTGTAAAGAGGAAAAGTAAAATAGAAAGTGGAAAGCTATTCTATCATGTATTTTTGCGGTCAGGGGGCTTTTGTAGTATAATAGAGATACGTTTTTACAGTAGGAGGTATCTATGGATTTAACTAAGCGCTTTAATAAACAGTTAGATAAGATTCAAGTTTCATTGATTCGTCAGTTTGACCAGGCTATTTCGGAGATTCCTGGGGTCTTGCGTTTGACCTTGGGGGAACCTGATTTTACAACGCCAGATCATGTCAAGGAGGTGGCCAAGCGAGCGATTGATCAGAACCAATCCTACTATACAGGGATGAGTGGTCTGCTGACTTTACGTCAGGCAGCTAGTGACTTTGTTAAGGAAAAGTATCAACTGGACTATGCTCCTGAAAATGAAATCTTAGTTACAATTGGGGCGACAGAGGCCTTATCTGCTACTTTAACGGCTATTTTGGAAGAGGGAGACAAGGTGCTCTTGCCAGCTCCTGCCTATCCAGGTTATGAACCGATTGTCAATCTAGTTGGGGCAGAGGTTGTTGAGATTGATACGACTGAAAATGGGTTTGTCTTGACTCCTGAAATGTTGGAGAAGGCCATTTTGGAGCAAGGTGACAAGCTCAAGGCGGTTATTCTCAACTATCCAGCTAATCCGACAGGAATTACCTATAGTCGGGAACAATTGGAGTCCTTGGCAGCTGTTTTACGCAAGTACGAGATTTTCGTTGTCTGTGATGAGGTTTACTCAGAATTGACCTACACAGGCGAAGCCCATGTGTCTCTGGGAACTATGTTGAGAGACCAGGCTATTATTATCAATGGTTTGTCTAAATCGCATGCCATGACAGGTTGGCGTTTGGGTCTGATTTTCGCTCCTGCGACCTTCACAGCCCAGTTGATCAAGAGTCACCAGTATTTGGTTACTGCTGCAAATACTATGGCTCAACATGCTGCGGTGGAAGCCTTGACAGCTGGTAAAAACGATGCGGAGCCCATGAAGAAGGAATACATCCAGCGTCGGGATTATATCATCGGAAAAATGACTGCTCTTGGTTTTGAGATTATCAAACCAGACGGTGCCTTCTATATCTTTGCTAAGATTCCAGCAGGATATAATCAAGATTCTTTTGCTTTTCTGAAGGATTTTGCTCAGAAGAAGGCTGTTGCCTTTATCCCTGGTGCTGCCTTTGGGCGTTACGGGGAAGGTTATGTTCGCCTGTCTTATGCAGCCAGCATGGAGACGATCACAGAAGCCATGAAACGGCTTGAGGAGTATATGAGAGAAGCATGATTCAGTCTATCACGAGTCAAGGCTTGGTGCTCTACAATCGCAATTTTCGTGAGGATGATAAGCTAGTCAAGATTTTTACTGAGCAGGCTGGCAAACGGATGTTTTTCGTCAAACATGCTGGTCAATCCAAACTGGCGCCTGTTATTCAGCCCTTGGTGCTGGCTCGATTTCTCTTACGAATCAATGATGACGGGCTTAGCTACATTGAGGACTATCATGAGGTGATGACTTTTCCCAAGATTAATAGCGATCTCTTTGTCATGGCTTATGCGACCTACGTAGCAGCTCTTGCCGATGCTAGTTTGCAGGACAATCAGCAGGATGCTCCCTTGTTTGCTTTTTTGCAAAAGACTTTGGAGTTGATGGAAGCTGGCTTGGATTATCAAGTCTTGACCAATATTTTTGAAATCCAAATCTTGACTCGATTTGGGATCAGCCTCAATTTTAATGAGTGTGTCTTCTGCCATCGGGTCGGTCAGGCTTTTGACTTTTCTTTCAAATATGGAGCCTGCCTCTGTCCAGATCATTATCATGAAGATGAGAGACGTTGCCATCTCAATCCCAATATCCCCTATCTGCTCAATCAGTTTCAAGCTATTGATTTTGAGACCTTGGAGACCATTTCGCTCAAGCCTGAAATCAAGCAAGAGCTACGCCAATTTATGGATCAACTCTACGAAGAGTACGTTGGGATTCACCTAAAATCAAAGAAATTTATTGATTCCCTAGCAGACTGGGGACAATTATTAAAAGAGGAAAAGAAATGAAAAAAATCGCAGTAGATGCCATGGGGGGAGATTACGCACCTCAGGCCATCGTTGAGGGTGTCAATCAAGCCCTAGCTGACTTTTCAGATATCGAGGTTCAACTCTACGGAGATGAAGCTAAAATCAAGCAATATCTGACAGCGACAGAGCGCGTCAGCATTATCCATACGGATGAGAAGATTGATTCAGACGATGAACCTACGAGAGCTATTCGGAAGAAGAAAAATGCCAGTATGGTCTTGGCGGCCAAAGCTGTCAAAGATGGAGAGGCAGATGCTGTACTCTCGGCTGGGAATACAGGTGCTTTACTAGCAGCAGGATTTTTCATCGTGGGTCGTATCAAGAACATCGATCGTCCTGGACTTATGTCAACCTTGCCGACTGTAGATGGGAGAGGTTTTGACATGCTAGACCTCGGTGCTAATGCGGAAAATACAGCCCAGCACCTTCATCAATACGCGGTTCTAGGATCCTTCTATGCTAAAAATGTCCGTGGAATTGCGCAACCACGTGTTGGCTTGCTCAATAACGGAACAGAGAGTAGCAAGGGCGATCCGCTTCGTAAGGAAACTTACGAATTACTAGCAGCTGATGAAAGTTTAAACTTTATCGGAAACGTGGAAGCGCGTGATTTGATGAATGGCGTTGCAGATGTTGTTGTGGCAGATGGTTTCACGGGAAACGCTGTGCTCAAATCCATTGAAGGGACAGCCATGGGAATCATGGGCTTGCTCAAGACCGCTATTACAGGTGGTGGTCTTCGAGCGAAACTAGGTGCCCTCCTTCTCAAGGACAGCCTCAGAGGTTTGAAAAAACAGCTCAACTATTCAGATGTTGGTGGAGCGGTCTTGTTTGGTGTCAAGGCACCTGTTGTCAAGACTCATGGCTCAAGCGATGCCAAGGCTGTTTATAGTACAATCCGCCAGATTCGTACCATGCTAGAAACAGACGTAGTTGCCCAGACTGCGCGTGAATTTTCAGGAGAATAAAAGAGATGACAGAAAAAGAAATTTTTGACCGTATTGTGACCATTATCCAAGAGCGACAGGGAGAGGACTTTGTCGTGACAGAATCCTTGAGTCTGAAAGACGACTTGGATGCGGACTCAGTTGACTTGATGGAGTTTATCTTGACACTGGAAGATGAATTTAATATCGAAATCAGCGATGAGGAAATTGACCAACTCCAAAGTGTAGGAGATGTGGTAGAAGTCGTAAAAAGTAAAGAATAGCAAGAAGCAACATGCAAGTCGTGTTGCTTTTTATTGTCAGGGAAAATAAAAAATTTAGAACTTTTAGTGGGAATTACGAATAGATAGATAAGGAAGAAAAAGAGGAGTGTTTATGTATGTGACTGGTTTTTATCCGTGGTTTATTAAGTTATTTTTTAAATAAATTTAATTTAGTTGTACATTTTCGAAATTTTTTTCGAATAGATAAGTAAGAGGGAAAAGAAAGGAGCCTGGTTTATGTATCTACCAATTTTTTATCCGTGGTTTACTAAATTATTTTTCAAATAAATTTAATTTAGTTGTACATTTTCGAAATTTTTTTCGAATAAATAAGTAAGAAGAAAAGGAAGGAGTTTGGTTTATGTATCTACCAATTTTCTATCCATGGTTCATTAAATTATTTTTGAAATAAAATTTAATTTAGTTGTACATTTTCGAAATTTTTTTCGAATAAATAAGTAAGAGGAAACAGAAAGGAGCCTAGTTCATGTATCTACCAATTTTTTATCCGTGGTTTACTAAATTATTTTTCAAATAAATTTAATTTAATTTAGTTGTTCATTTTCGAAATTTTTTTCGAATAGATAAGTAAGAGGAAACAGAAAGGAGCCTAGCTCATGTTTATATCAATGTTCTACCCATGGTTCACTGAGTTATTTTTTAAATAAATTTAATTTAGTTGTACATTTTCGAAATTTTTTTCGAATAGATAAGTAAGAGGAAAAAGAAAGGAGTCTGGCTTATGTATCTACCGATTTTCTATTCATGGTACATTAAATTATTTTTGAAATAAAATTTAATTTAGTTGTACATTTTCGAATTATTTTTCGAATAAATAAGTGAGACGAAAAGGAAGGAGACTACGCGATGTATTTACCAATCTTATTGCCATGGTTTATCAAATGGTATTTAAAATAAATGAAATTTACCTGTTCATTTTAAATCACTTCTCAAATAGATAAGTGAGAAGAAAAGGAATTCAGTAATTTATCTATTCTGGTTTTTAAAATGGTTTAAGATCCAGAAATCGTAAACTAAAAAATAGAAATAAAGGAGAAAAAAGATGACAAATTTTGACAAAATGGAACAGAACTTTGTAGCTCTTACAGAAGAAGAGTTGATGAATGTAGATGGGGGAATTGCACCACTAGTAGTTGCGTTTGGAGTAGCGGCGTTTAAAGGTTTTTCTGTAACAGGAGGGGCTATTATACTGGGAGCAGGTCTCTATCAAGTTGGTAAAAATCTGAAATAAGACTTTGAGTAAGTTTTATGAATAGAATATTAAAAAAAATATATATAGGATCTGCTTTAATATCTTACAGCATATTATTAATTTATTCTCTACTTAATTTAGAGAAGGTATCGTTGGGGATCTGTATTTTGTTAGTAGCATTGACATACTATATTAATAAAAAAGAAATATTTAAAGCAAAAGTGAATAAGAGCAAGGAGAACTTAAAATGAATATTTTAGTAAATGATAATCAGTTTACAGCAATGACAGAAAAAGAACTAGCAACAGTTGATGGAGGAGTACTTCCTGCAGCGGTAGTAGCAGTTCCGGTAGGAATCAAGGTTGCGGGGTATGTTGTCGGCAGCTTATCTGCTGCAGGGCTAGTTGCATGGGGTTACTTTAGATAAGACACTTTGGAGAAATCAATGAATTTTTCAAACGAATTTGCGGCTGTTATTATATCAGCTTCAGGGATAGTGGGTTTATTAGTAGGAGTCACTATTGGCTTAGCTAGTATTATTTAAAGAGGGATATAACATGCAAAATTTGAATCAATTTGAAATCGTAGAGCAAAGTGAATAAGTTGGAGTAGGTTTATTAATTGTTATCAAAGGATCATTACTTCCTTCAGGTGGAGCAGCTTTAGGGTATTATGCGAATAGACCATAATCTGATTGTAGTCAGAGAGGTATTTCTATGTTTTTAAAAAAAGAAGTGATATTATTAGGGGTATTGTTATCGCTACGTATTATTTTTACTATCGTTCAAATTTTAATTGACTATAAAATATTATCTGGACAGTATAGTATGAATTTTATGGATGTCTCAGAAGTATTTACCTATCCAATACTCATTTTAATCATTTACATAGCAATAAAATATAATACAAAGGGGTAATGACGAACATGAATCAAAAGGATTTTATGTATATGAATGGTAGCGTTTTTCCGCCATTCTTGTCAGGCAAATAGGAGTTTCTTATGAAAACATTTTTATTAGGTTTTGCTGAAGGGTATTTTATCGTATCACTCATAATCTACATCGCAACGTATTTGATGTTGAAAAATCCAATCAATACCCTATTTTATCCAGAAATTTACCCTATTTTATTTGGACTCTTTTATCTAGGATATAAGGCCAATAAAAAGCAAGTAGAGTGATCAGCTAAGAATGACTTGTTAGTCTGCGCTGAAAGTGGTTATGGTAGAATCTAAGAATGCATCACATTGGAGTTTAATATGAAATTTGTTAAATCAATACTGAAAGTTTTGCCTGAAATCATGGTATTACTTAGTTCGATGTCTTATATCATCATCAGATTAGTAGCTGATATGAATAAAGTATCTTTACCTACTTGGTTTGATAGTTTCAATATACCAACGATTGCATTATTTATGATGGTCTTCATTCTTTTATACAGAAGTAAAGAAAAAAAGAATGGATAAATTTGAGGTAGTAGACGCTCTATAGGGAATAGGTGTCTTATAGTAACGAATCAAAAAAAGGAGTAACTATGAATCGTAATTTAGAACGGTGTTATCTATTCTGACTAGGAATAGATTATACCAAAGGTGGCTTAGAAATAGTAGGGACATTAGAAATTGAAGTAATGAATAGGATGTCGTAAAGTTTACTATCAATGATTTATTTGTCCCAAGCTTGCCTAGGGTGTCCGAAAAAAATCATTTTCCTTTCAATAGCATATTTTTAGTAGGTAGGACGTTTGTTCTGCCTATTTTTTGCCAAAAGTGCAGTTGAGGTGTTTATTTGGAGTTTTACATATATTTTTGATAAAATAGGTGTAGAAATTGGGAAAGTTGAAGAAAAGAAATGAAGAAGGTTTTAGGATATTTTTTAGTATTTGTTTTTCTATTTTTGATGAATATTTTCATCTTTAAGATACTAGCAACTCTGGGATTTCAGCTGACAATGAGTGAAAAGAGTTATATTGTACCACCGCTGTTTTCGATTATCGTGTTGTATATGATTGACAAAAGAATTAGGAAGAAAAAGAAATAAATATATATTTTAGGCATGACTTTTGTTCTGCCTATTTTTTTATCCAAAAAGTGCATTTGGGAGGTAGATAGGCGCATTTGGGAAGGAAGTCCAGTTTTTGTTTGGGGATTGGGGTAAGATAGTTGTTATCAGATGAGTTTAGGAAAAAGGAGATGAATATGAAATTTGGGAAACATCACTATCGTCCGCAGGTGGATCAGATGGACTGCGGTGTAGCTTCATTAGCCATGGTTTTTGGCTACTATGGTAGTTATTATTCTTTGGCTCACTTGCGAGAATTGGCTAAGACGACCATGGATGGGACGACGGCTTTGGGCTTGGTCAAGGTGGCAGAGGAGATTGGCTTTGAGACGCGAGCTATCAAGGCAGATATGACGCTTTTTGACTTGCCAGATTTGACTTTTCCTTTTGTTGCCCATGTGTTTAAGGAAGGAAAATTACTCCACTACTATGTGGTGACTGGGCAGGATAAAGACAGCATTCATATTGCCGATCCAGATCCTGGGGTGAAATTGACTAAACTGCCACGTGAGCGTTTTGAGGAAGAATGGACAGGAGTGACTCTTTTTATGGCACCGAGTCCAGACTACAAGCCTCATAAGGATCAAAAGAATGGTCTGCTCTCTTTTATCCCTATATTAGTGAAGCAGCGTGGTTTGATTACTAATATCGTTTTGGCAACACTCTTGGTAACCTTGATTAACATTGTGGGTTCTTATTATCTGCAGTCTATCATTGATACCTATGTGCCAGATCAGATGCGTTCGACACTGGGGATTATTTCCATTGGGCTGGTTATCGTCTATATACTCCAGCAGATCTTGTCTTACGCTCAAGAGTATCTCTTACTTGTTTTGGGGCAACGTTTGTCGATTGATGTGATTTTGTCCTACATCAAGCATGTTTTTCACCTGCCTATGTCCTTTTTTGCGACACGCAGGACAGGGGAAATCGTATCTCGTTTCACGGATGCTAACAGTATCATTGATGCGCTGGCTTCGACCATTCTTTCGATTTTCCTAGATGTGTCAACGGTTGTCATTATTTCTCTTGTTTTATTTTCACAAAATACCAATCTCTTTTTCATGACTTTATTGGCACTTCCTATCTACACAGTGATTATCTTTGCCTTTATGAAGCCGTTTGAAAAGATGAATCGGGATACCATGGAGGCCAATGCGGTTCTGTCTTCTTCTATCATTGAGGATATCAATGGTATTGAGACTATCAAGTCCTTGACCAGTGAAAGTCAGCGTTACCAAAAAATTGACAAGGAATTTGTGGATTATCTGAAGAAGTCCTTTACCTATAGTCGAGCAGAGAGTCAGCAAAAGGCTCTGAAAAAAGTTGCCCATCTCTTGCTCAATGTCGGCATTCTCTGGATGGGAGCTGTTCTGGTCATGGATGGCAAGATGAGTTTGGGGCAGTTGATTACCTATAATACCTTGCTTGTTTACTTTACAAATCCTTTGGAAAATATCATCAACCTGCAAACCAAACTTCAGACAGCGCAGGTTGCCAATAACCGTTTGAATGAGGTCTATCTGGTAGCCTCGGAGTTTGAGGAGAAGAAAACAGTTGAGGATCTGAGCTTGATGAAGGGAGATATGACCTTCAAGCAGGTTTACTATAAGTATGGCTATGGTCGAGATGTCTTGTCGGATATCAATTTGACCATTCCCCAAGGTTCTAAAGTGGCTTTTGTGGGAATTTCAGGGTCAGGTAAGACGACCTTGGCCAAGATGATGGTTAATTTTTATGATCCAAGTCAAGGGGAGATTAGTCTGGGTGGTGTCAATCTCAATCAGATTGATAAAAAGGCTCTGCGCCAGTATATTAACTATCTGCCTCAACAGCCCTATGTCTTTAACGGAACGATTTTGGACAATCTTCTTTTGGGAGCCAAGGAGGGAACGACTCAAGAGGATATCTTGCGAGCGGTCGAGTTGGCAGAGATTCGGGAGGACATTGAGCGCATGCCACTGAATTACCAGACAGAATTGACTTCGGATGGGGCAGGGATCTCAGGTGGTCAACGTCAGAGAATCGCTCTGGCGCGTGCTCTCTTGACAGATGCGCCGGTCTTAATTTTGGATGAGGCGACTAGCAGTTTGGATATTCTGACAGAGAAGCGAATTGTCGATAATCTTATGGCTTTAGACAAGACCTTGATTTTCATCGCCCACCGCTTGACCATTGCTGAGCGGACAGAGAAGGTGGTTGTTTTGGATCAGGGCAAGATTGTCGAAGAAGGAAAGCATGCTGATTTGCTTGCACAGGGTGGATTTTATGCCCATTTGGTGAATAGCTAGAAAGAGGAGAGGATGAAATCAGAATTTTTAGAAAGTGCGGAGTTTTATAATCGTCGTTACCATAATTTTTCCAGTCGGGTGATTGTCCCCATGTCCCTTCTACTCGTGTTTTTGCTTGGATTTGCAATATTTGCAGAGAAGGAGATGAGTTTGTCTACTAGAGCTACTGTCGAGCCTAGTCGTATCCTTGCAAATATCCAGTCAACTAGCAATAATCGCATTCTTGTCAATCATTTGGAAGAAAATAAGCTGGTTAAAAAGGGAGAACTGTTGGTTCAATATCAAGAAGGGGCAGAGGGTATCCAAGCAGAGGCCTATACTAGTCAGTTGGACATGCTTAAGGATCAAAAAAAGCAATTGGAGTATTTGCAAAAGAGCCTGCAAGAAGGGGAGAACCACTTTCCAGAGGAGGATAAATTTGGCTACCAAGCCACCTTTCGCGACTACCTCAGCCAAGCAGGCAGTCTTAGGGCTAGTACATCGCAACAAAATGAGACCATCGCGTCCCAGAATGCAGCAGCTAGCCAAACCCAAGCCGAAATCGGCAACCTCATCAGTCAAACAGAGGCTAAAATTCGCGATTACCAGACAGCTAAGTCAGCTATTGAAACAGGTGCTTCCTTGGCCAATCAGAATCTAGCCTACTCTCTCTACCAGTCCTACAAGTCTCAGGATGAGGAAAATCCGCAAGCTAAGGCACAAGCAGTTGCGCAGGTTGAAGCACAGCTTTCTCAGTTAGAATCCAGTCTTGCTACTTACCGTGTCCAGTATGCAGGTTCAGGTACCCAGCAAGCCTATGCGTCTGGTTTAAGCAGTCAATTAGAGTCCCTTAAATCCCAACATTTGGCTAAGGTTGGTCAGGAATTGTCCCTTCTAGACCAAAAAATCTTGGAAGCAGAGTCAGGCAAGAAGGTTCAGGGAAGTCTTCTAGACAAGGGGAAAATTACGGCGAGTGAGGATGGGGTGCTTCATCTTAATCCTGAGACTAGTGATTCTACCATGGTAGCAGAGGGGACTCTACTAGCCCAACTCTATCCGTCCTTGGAAAAAGAAGGGAAAGCCAAACTAACAGCTTATCTTAGTTCAAAAGATGTAGCAAGAATCAAGGTCGGTGATTCTGTTCGCTATACGACGACTCATGATGCCAAGAATCAACTTTTCCTAGATTCTACTATTACAAGTATTGATACGACAGCTACTAAGACTGAAAAAGGGAATTTCTTTAAAATTGAGGCGGAAACTACTCTAACTTCTGAGCAGGCTAAAAAACTTCGATACGGGGTGGAAGGCCGTCTACAGATGATTACGGGTAAGAAAAGTTACCTACGTTATTATTTGGATCAATTTTTGAACAAAGAGTAATGTTCGTGTTTTTAGAGTTAAATAATTTTTAAACTGTGAGAAATCTTTTTCTTGCAGTTTTTTCTTTACTATTTTCGATGATAATCTTATATTTATTCGGTTAAATTCTTGTAATTCTAGGTTTTTTATGGTAGAATGTGCTCAAGTAATACGAAAGGCGAACTTTAAAATGTCAAAACAATTGATCTATTCGGGAAAAGCTAAAGATATCTATACAACTGAGGATGAAAATCTTATTATTTCAACTTACAAGGATCAGGCGACTGCTTTCAATGGTGTTAAGAAGGAGCAGATTGCAGGTAAGGGAGTCTTGAATAATCAGATTTCATCTTTTATTTTTGAGAAATTAAATGCGGCTGGTGTGGCGACTCACTTTGTGGAGAAACTTTCAGACACGGAACAACTCAATAAAAAGGTTGAGATTATTCCTTTGGAAGTCGTGCTCCGCAACTACACGGCTGGTTCCTTTTCAAAACGTTTTGGCGTGGATGAGGGAATCGCCTTGGAGACTCCGATTGTTGAATTTTACTACAAAAATGATGATTTGGATGACCCGTTTATCAATGATGAGCATGTGAAATTCCTAAAGATTGCGGATGACCAGCAAATCGCCTACTTGAAGGAAGAAACCCGTCGAATCAATGAACTCTTGAAAGCCTGGTTTGCTGAGATTGGGCTCAAGTTGATTGACTTTAAGCTAGAGTTCGGTTTTGATAAGGATGGCAAGATTATCTTAGCAGATGAATTTTCACCAGATAACTGCCGCTTGTGGGATGCGGATGGCAACCACATGGATAAGGATGTTTTCCGTAGAGGATTGGGAGAACTAACCGACGTTTATGAAGTTGTCTGGGAGAAGTTGCAAGGTTTGAAATAATCTGTTTGCAACGGAAAACCTTCGTCTCTCAACTAAAAGGACTCAGGCTGAAAAGGTCCCCAAGACCTTTTCACTCCGTAGGGGATTAGGAGAACTAACAGACGTTTACGAGATTGTCTGGGAAAAGTTGCAGGAATTGAAATAATCTATTTGCAAGACTCTCAAGGTCATTTGGAAACGTTGTAAGAGCTGAAATAAAGGAATAAGAATTGATGGATAAACGTATTTTTGTTGAAAAAAAGGCTGATTTTCAGGTCAAGTCAGAGAGTTTGGTGAGAGAACTCCAGCATAACTTGGGGCTTTCAACTTTGAAAAGTATTCGCATCGTGCAAGTGTATGATGTATTTGACTTGGCGGAGGACTTGTTTGCACCTGCAGAGAAACACATTTTCTCTGAGCAGGTGACAGACCATGTTTTGGACGAAGCGGCTGTGCAGGCGGATCTTGCCAACTATGCTTTCTTTGCCATTGAAAGCCTACCAGGGCAATTTGACCAGCGTGCAGCATCTTCACAGGAAGCCTTGCTTTTACTAGGAAGTTCGAGTGACGTGACAGTTAATACAGCACAATTGTACTTGGTCAATAAAGATATTGAAGCGGCTGAGTTGGAAGCGGTCAAGAACTACTTGCTCAATCCAGTTGATTCTCGTTTCAAGGACATCACGACAGGGATTGCTAAGCAGGAATTTTCAGAGTCAGACAAGACCATTCCTAAATTGACTTTCTTTGAAAGCTATACAGCAGAAGACTTTGCCCGCTACAAGGCCGAGCAAGGGATGGCTATGGAAGTGGATGATTTGCTCTTTATCCAAGACTATTTCAAGTCTATCGGACGTGTACCAACTGAAACGGAACTCAAGGTTTTGGACACTTACTGGTCTGACCACTGCCGTCACACGACTTTTGAGACAGAGTTGAAAAACATTGATTTCTCAGCTTCTAAATTCCAAAAGCAATTGCAGGCGACCTATGACAAGTATATTGCCATGCGTGATGAGTTGGGACGTACGGAAAAACCGCAAACCTTGATGGATATGGCGACTATTTTCGGTCGTTATGAGCGTGCCAATGGACGTTTGGACGACATGGAAGTGTCAGACGAAATCAATGCTTGCTCAGTCGAAATCGAAGTGGATGTTGATGGTGTGAAAGAGCCATGGCTCCTAATGTTCAAGAATGAAACTCACAACCACCCAACTGAGATTGAACCATTTGGTGGGGCTGCTACCTGTATCGGTGGAGCCATTCGTGACCCATTGTCAGGTCGTTCTTACGTTTACCAAGCAATGCGTATCTCAGGTGCGGGTGATATTACAGCACCGATTTCGGAAACGCGTGCTGGGAAATTGCCACAACAGGTTATTTCTAAAACAGCTGCTCATGGTTATTCTTCATATGGTAACCAGATTGGGCTTGCGACGACCTATGTTCGTGAATATTTCCACCCAGGTTTTGTAGCTAAACGTATGGAGTTAGGTGCAGTAGTCGGTGCGGCTCCTAAGGGCAATGTTGTCCGTGAAAAACCGGAAGCGGGAGATGTGATTATTCTCCTTGGAGGTAAGACTGGACGTGATGGTGTCGGTGGTGCGACAGGTTCTTCTAAGGTTCAAACAGTTGAGTCTGTGGAAACTGCTGGAGCTGAAGTTCAAAAAGGGAATGCTATCGAAGAACGCAAGATTCAACGTCTGTTCCGTAATGGCGATGTGACTCGTCTCATCAAAAAATCAAATGATTTTGGCGCTGGTGGTGTCTGTGTAGCCATCGGTGAATTGGCAGACGGTCTTGAAATCGACCTCAACAAGGTTCCTCTTAAATACCAAGGCTTGAATGGTACCGAAATTGCCATCTCTGAATCTCAAGAACGGATGGCAGTCGTGGTTCGTCCTGAGGATGTAGATGCCTTCGTTGTAGAATGTAACAAAGAAAATATTGACGCTGTTGTCGTGGCGACAGTAACTGAAAAACCAAATCTAGTCATGCACTGGAATGGTGAAATCATTGTCGACTTAGAGCGTCGTTTCCTTGACACCAATGGTGTGCGTGTGGTCGTCGATGCTAAGGTTGTGGATAAGGATGTCAAACTCCCAGAAGAGCGTACAACAAGCGTAGAAACACTTGAAGTTGATACCCTTGCGGTTCTATCTGATTTGAATCATGCGAGTCAAAAAGGATTACAGACTATCTTTGACTGCTCTGTTGGACGCTCAACGGTCAATCACCCACTTGGTGGTCGTTACCAACTCACACCAACTGAGGCATCTGTGCAGAAATTGCCAGTTCAACACGGTGTGACTCATACTGCGTCAGTCATGGCTCAAGGTTTCAACCCTTATGTAGCAGAATGGTCTCCATACCACGGTGCCGCTTATGCGGTTATTGAAGCGACTGCTCGTTTGGTGGCTGCTGGTGCCAACTGGTCTAAGGCTCGTTTCTCTTACCAAGAGTATTTCGAACGCATGGACAAACAAGCTGAGCGTTTTGGTCAGCCAGTAGCAGCTCTCCTAGGCTCTATCGAAGCTCAGATTCAGCTTGGTTTGCCATCTATCGGTGGGAAGGACTCTATGTCTGGTACCTTTGAAGAATTAACTGTGCCACCAACTTTGGTAGCCTTTGGGGTGACGACGGCAGATAGCCGTAATGTGCTCTCTCCAGAATTTAAAGCTGTTGGGGAAAATATCTACTACATCCCAGGTCAAGCACTCTCAGCAGAGATTGATTTTGACTTAATTAAGTCAAATTTTGCTCAGTTTGAAGCCCTTCAAAAGGCTCATAAAGTGACATCTGCATCAGCTGTCAAATATGGTGGTGTGGTTGAAAGTTTGGCTCTCGCTACCTTTGGAAATCATATTGGTGCAGAGGTAATCTTGCCTGAACTTGAAACGGCTTTGACAGCTCAATTGGGCGGATTTGTTTTCACATCACCTGAAGAAATTGCTGGAGTAGAGAAGATTGGACAAACAAGTGCAGACTTTACACTCCTTGTCAACGGTGTGAAGCTAGATGGACACAAACTTGACAGTACCTTCCAAGGAAAATTGGAAGAAGTTTACCCAACAGAGTTTGCCCAAGCCAAAGAACTGGCTGAAGTACCAGCTGTGGCATCAGATGTTGTGATTAAAGCCAAAGAAAAGGTTGAAAAACCTGTAGTTTACATCCCAGTCTTCCCAGGAACCAACTCAGAATATGATTCAGCTAAGGCATTTGAAAAAGAAGGTGCAGAGGTTAACTTGGTGCCATTCGTGACCTTGAATGAAGAGGCTATTGTCAAGTCAGTCGAAACTATGGTTGACAACATCGGTAAGGCTAACATCCTCTTCTTTGCAGGTGGTTTCTCAGCTGCGGACGAGCCAGATGGTTCAGCTAAGTTTATTGTCAACATCCTGCTTAATGAAAAAGTGCGTGTAGCAATTGATAGCTTTATCGCCCGTGGTGGCTTGATTATCGGTATCTGTAATGGCTTCCAGGCTTTGGTCAAATCAGGTCTTCTTCCATACGGGAACTTTGAAGATGCCAAAAGTACTAGCCCAACCCTCTTCTACAATGATGCCAACCAACACGTGGCCAAGATGGTAGAAACTCGCATTGCCAACACCAACTCACCGTGGTTAGCTGCGGTGCAAGTGGGCGATATCCACGCTATTCCTGTTTCACACGGTGAAGGGAAGTTTGTCGTGACGGCTGAGGAATTTGCGGAGCTCCGTGACAATGGTCAAATCTTTAGCCAATACGTTGACTTTGATGGAAAACCAAGTATGGACTCTAAGTACAATCCGAATGGTTCTGTCCATGCCATCGAAGGAATTACCAGCAAGAACGGCCAAATCATCGGTAAGATGGGACACTCAGAACGTTTTGAAGACGGTCTTTTCCAAAACATCCCAGGAAATAAAGACCAGCACCTGTTCGCGTCAGCGGTTAAATACTTTACTGGAAAATAAGACTTGCAGATTTTCTAATAGATAGTATCAGTAATGTAAAAGTCATGTAGATTTAGCTCTTGGTGCTACACAAATAAAAATTAGGTATATAAAATGACATACGAAGTAAAATCTCTTAATGAAGAATGTGGTGTTTTCGGTATCTGGGGACATCCAGATGCTGCTAAATTGACCTATTTTGGTCTCCATAGTCTTCAGCACCGTGGTCAGGAGGGGGCAGGAATCCTCTCCAATGACCAAGGGAAACTAAAGCGGCATCGCGATATGGGTCTTCTATCAGAAGTCTTCAGAAATCCTGCTAACTTAGATAAATTGACAGGAACTGGTGCGATTGGGCATGTTCGTTACGCGACTGCTGGCGAAGCTTCTGTAGATAACATCCAGCCCTTCCTCTTCCGTTTTCACGATATGCAGTTTGGCTTGGCTCATAATGGAAATCTGACCAATGCAGCCTCTCTCAAGAAAGAATTGGAAGATAGAGGAGCGATTTTCAGCGCGACTTCGGACTCGGAAATCTTGGCTCATCTCATTCGTCGCAGTCATAATCCTAGCCTGATGGGCAAAATCAAGGAAGCGCTCAGCCTTGTCAAAGGTGGTTTTGCCTATATCTTGCTGTTTGAGGATAAGTTGATTGCAGCTCTTGACCCCAATGGTTTCCGTCCGCTTTCTATCGGGAAAATGGCCAACGGAGCGGTGGTTGTTTCCTCTGAAACCTGTGCTTTTGAGGTTATTGGTGCTGAATGGATTCGTGATTTGAAGCCAGGTGAGATTGTGATCATTGATGACAAGGGCATCCAGTATGATAGCTATACAGATGATACTCAGTTAGCAATCTGTTCTATGGAGTATATCTATTTTGCCCGCCCTGATTCTAACATTCATGGTGTCAATGTTCATACGGCACGTAAACGTATGGGTGCTCAATTGGCGCGTGAATTCAAGCATGAGGCGGATATCGTGGTCGGTGTGCCCAATTCTTCCCTCAGCGCGGCTATGGGATTTGCGGAAGAGTCCGGGCTACCAAATGAAATGGGCCTCATCAAGAATCAATACACCCAACGCACCTTTATCCAACCGACTCAAGAATTGCGGGAGCAAGGGGTGCGGATGAAACTCTCTGCTGTTTCTGGTGTTGTAAAAGGCAAGCGTGTGGTTATGATTGATGACTCTATTGTACGTGGAACAACCTCTCGTCGGATTGTTCAACTCTTGAAAGAAGCGGGTGCGACTGAGGTTCACGTTGCTATTGGTAGTCCAGCGCTAGCTTATCCATGTTTCTACGGGATTGATATCCAAACCCGTCAGGAGCTGATTGCGGCCAATCATACGGTTGAAGAAACGCGTCAAATCATTGGTGCGGACAGTCTGACCTATCTTTCTGTTGAGGGGTTGATTGATTCAATTGGTATTGAAACAGATGCACCAAATGGTGGTCTTTGCGTGGCTTATTTTGATGGTGACTATCCAACACCTCTCTATGACTACGAGGAAGATTATCGTCGAAGTTTGGAAGAAAAGACTAGTTTTTACAAATAGACAATAGATCCTCCATTAAAGAAAAGGAATATAAAAATGACAAATAAAAATGCTTATGCCCCACGTCTCACTACTGACTAAAAGCTAAAGCATTTGTCAGTAGACGCTTTCTCCTATGGGGCAAAGCTAGAACCCTGACTAGTATTTTTATACTCTTCGAAAATCAAATTCAAACCACGTCAGCTTCACCTTGCCGTACCCAAGTACAGCCTGCGGCTAGCTTCCTAGTTTGCTCTTTGATTTTCATTGAGTATTAGATAAAATAATTGTTTATCTAAAAATACGTCACAATCTTTCTCAAAGAAAAGGAACATAAAAATGACAAGTAAAAATGCTTATGCCCAGTCGGGTGTGGATGTTGAAGCGGGTTATGAAGTTGTTGAACGGATTAAAAAGCACGTAGCTCGTACGGAGCGTGCAGGTGTCATGGGAACTCTGGGTGGCTTTGGTGGTATGTTTGACCTTTCAAAGACTGGGGTTAAAGAACCCGTCTTGATTTCAGGAACTGATGGTGTCGGAACCAAGCTCATGCTGGCTATCAAGTACGACAAGCATGACACGATTGGGCAGGACTGTGTGGCCATGTGTGTCAACGACATTATTGCTGCAGGTGCGGAGCCCCTCTATTTCCTCGACTATGTGGCAACTGGCAAGAATGAACCAGCTAAACTAGAACAAGTGGTTGCTGGTGTGGCAGAAGGCTGTGTGCAGGCAGGTGCTGCCCTCATTGGTGGGGAAACAGCTGAAATGCCTGGCATGTACGGCGAAGATGACTATGACTTGGCTGGTTTTGCGGTCGGTGTGGCTGAAAAATCTCAAATCATTGACGGTTCAAAGGTGGCAGAAGGAGATATTCTTCTCGGACTTGCTTCAAGTGGGATTCATTCTAATGGTTACTCTCTCGTCCGTCGTGTCTTTGCGGATTACACAGGTGAGGAAGTCCTACCAGAATTGGAAGGCAAGAAACTCAAGGAAGTTCTTCTGGAGCCGACTCGTATCTATGTTAAGGCTGTCTTGCCGCTCATCAAGGAAGGGTTGGTCAATGGTATTGCCCACATTACAGGTGGTGGCTTTATTGAGAATGTCCCTCGTATGTTTGCAGCTGATTTGGCTGCAGAGGTTGAGGAAAGCAAAGTTCCAGTGCTTCCAATTTTCAAAGTCCTTGAAAAATATGGTAAAATCAAACATGAAGAAATGTTTGAAATCTTCAATATGGGTGTGGGACTCATGCTGGCAGTTAGCCCTGAAAATGTAGGTAGTGTCAAAGAATTGCTGGATGAACCAGTCTATGAAATTGGTCGTATCGTCAAGAAAGAAAACGAAAGTGTCATCATCAAATGAAAAAAATAGCGGTTTTTGCCTCTGGTAATGGCTCAAATTTTCAGGTGATAGCGGAACAATTTCCAGTGGAGTTTGTCTTTTCAGACCATCGTAATGCCTATGTGCTCGAACGTGCAGACAAGCTCGGCGTTCTGTCCTATGCTTTTGAACTCAAGGAGTTTGAAAGCAAGGCAGACTACGAAACAGCCATTGTGGAACTCTTGGAAGAACATCAGATTGACTTGGTTTGCCTAGCAGGCTACATGAAAATTGTTGGGCCAACCTTATTAGCAGCTTATGAAGGCCGAATCATCAACATTCATCCAGCCTACCTGCCAGAATTTCCAGGAGCTCATGGGATTGAGGATGCTTGGAATGCTGGTGTTGCTGAGAGCGGCGTGACCATTCATTGGGTGGATTCAGGTGTGGATACAGGAAAGGTTATCAAACAAGTCCGTGTACTGCGACTAGCTGATGATACGATTGAAAGTTTTGAAAATCGGATTCATGCCACCGAGTATCAGCTCTATCCTCAAGTGTTGGAGAGTTTAGGGGTGGGTAGAAGATAAGAAGTAAATCAAGTTTTGATTTTGCAATATTGCTAGGAGAAAAAATGATTGAGATAAAATTAGTAGATGAGAGCAGTTTTCAGGCAGTGCTGGATTTGAAAATATCTGAAGCTGATGAACGAGCACGTTTCGTGTCTCCAAATGTACGCTCTTTAGCTGACGCATGGCTCTACCGAGAGAATGGGGATGTGTTTCCAATGGCAATTTATTGGAATGAGCTTGTAGTTGGTTTTCTCCTGTTGGAAATAGATAAGGATGAAGCGGAATACTTTATCTGGCGGATAATGATTGGCCAGCAGTACCAAGGAAGAGGTTATGGACGAAAAGCCGTGGAATTTCTGATCAAAAAGGCTCAGATGGATAGCGATTGCAATCATATTATCGCAGATTATGTGGTTGGAAATGAAAAAATGAAGCACCTGTTGACTAGTTTGGGTTTTCAGGAAACAGGATTTATAGAAGAAAATAATGAAGTCGCTATGCGCTTGGACCTAAAGAAAGAGGAATAGAATGACGAAAAAAGCTTTAATCAGTATCTCAAACAAAGAGGGTATTGTTGAATTTGCCCAAGAACTTAAAAAAACTCGGTTGGGACATCATCTCAACAGGTGGAACCAAGGTTGCCCTTGATAATGCTGGGGTGAGCACCAGTGCCATTGATGATTCATAAGATATCTTTGATTCAAAATTGGAGTCAGTGATTGTTGAAGACGGCTTCAAACGGAGGTATTTGTAATGTTAGAATCTAAAAAAACAACTCGATATGTATTTTATGTCTATCTGATGTTATTAACTTGGGGAATCTTATTTAAGTTTGAGACCAATCCTGAATTTATAGCATTTTTCTTAGCTCCAAGGTACATCAATTGGATTCCATTTTCAGAACCACTAATAGTAGATGGAAAAATTGTTTTTGCTGAAATGTTATTTAATCTGATTTCCTTTATTCCATTAGGTGTTTGTTTCCCTCTGATAAAAACTAATTTATCTAGTTTAAGAATAGTCGGGACAGGTTTCTTGATTGGTCTATTGTTTGAGTGCTTACAGTATATTTTAGCAATAGGTATAACAGATATCACGGATTTGACTTTAAATACGCTAGGTGTTTGTGTAGGCTTACTGATTTATCAAATTTTTATAAGAGTGTTCAAATCACAGACTAGAAAATGGGTCAATATCTTAGGTATGCCTAGCCTTGGTTTTGCTTATTTTGTTTTACTGTTACTGCATTTAATTGGTGTTTAACTAATGATTAAAAAGGAGAATATAATGACTAAACGCGCCTTAATCAGCGTCTCAGACAAAGCGGGCATTGTTGAATTTGCTCAAGAACTCAAAAAACTTGGTTGGGATATTATCTCGACAGGTGGGACAAAGGTTGCCCTTGACAATGCTGGGGTGGAGACCATTGCGATTGATGATGTGACTGGTTTTCCAGAAATGATGGATGGTCGTGTCAAGACCCTCCATCCAAATATCCACGGTGGGCTCCTTGCTCGGCGCGACTTGGATAGCCACCTAGAAGCGGCTAAAGATAATAAGATTGAATTGATTGACCTTGTAGTGGTCAACCTTTATCCTTTCAAGGAAACGATTCTCAAACCAGACGTAACTTACGCTGATGCCGTTGAAAACATCGATATCGGTGGGCCATCTATGCTTCGCTCGGCAGCGAAGAATCATGCCAGCGTGACGGTTGTGGTAGACCCTGCTGACTATACAGTGGTTTTGGACGAGTTGTCAGCCAATGGTGAAACGACTTACGAAACGCGTCAACGTTTGGCAGCCAAAGTTTTCCGTCACACAGCGGCTTATGATGCCTTGATTGCAGAGTATTTCACAGCTCAAGTCGGAGAAAGCAAACCTGAAAAGCTCACTTTAACATATGATCTCAAACAAGCTATGCGTTACGGTGAGAATCCTCAACAAGACGCGGATTTCTACCAAAAAGCTTTGCCAACAGACTATTCGATTGCTTCAGCGAAACAGCTCAACGGGAAAGAATTGTCATTCAATAATATCCGTGACGCTGATGCGGCCATTCGTATCATCCGTGATTTTAAAGACCGTCCAACCGTTGTGGCTCTCAAACACATGAACCCATGTGGAATCGGTCAGGCTGATGACATCGAGACTGCTTGGGACTACGCTTATGAGTCTGACCCAGTGTCTATCTTTGGTGGTATCGTTGTTCTCAACCGTGAGGTGGATGCTGCGACAGCTGAGAAGATGCACGGCGTTTTCCTTGAAATCATCATCGCACCAAGCTATACGGATGAAGCGCTAGCCATTTTGACCAACAAAAAGAAAAACTTGCGTATCCTTGTCTTGCCATTTGATGCTCAAGAGGCCAGTGAAGTGGAAGCAGAATATACAGGTGTTGTCGGTGGACTCCTGGTGCAAAACCAAGACGTGGTCAAGGAAAGCCCAGTTGACTGGCAAGTGGTGACCAAACGTCAGCCAACTGAGACAGAAGAGACAGCTCTTGAGTTTGCTTGGAAGGCTATTAAATACGTCAAATCAAACGGTATCATCGTGACCAATGACCACATGACACTGGGTGTTGGTCCAGGTCAGACTAACCGTGTGGCTTCTGTTCGTATTGCCATTGACCAAGCTAAAGACCGTCTGGACGGCGCTGTTCTTGCTTCGGATGCCTTCTTCCCATTTGCGGATAATGTGGAAGAAATCTCCAAAGCAGGTATCAAGGCCATCATCCAGCCAGGTGGGTCCGTCCGTGACCAAGAGTCTATCGAAGCTGCGGATAAATATGGCTTGACCATGGTCTTTACAGGCGTGAGACATTTTAGACATTAAGAACGTTGAAGGGAAGAAAACAGTTTCTTTCCTTTTTTGCGTAAAAATGCGGAGTGAAACAAGATTAAAACGAACGTTTGTGATATAATGTTAGTAAATAATTCGCAAAAGAGGTTGAGAAATGAAGCTACTTGTTGTCGGTTCGGGTGGTCGTGAACATGCGATTGCTAAGAAGTTGCTTGAGTCAAAAGAGGTAGAAAAGGTTTTTGTTGCTCCTGGGAATGATGGGATGACTCTGGATGGTTTGGAGGTGGTAAATATCTCTATTTCCGAACATTCTAAATTGGTTGAGTTTGTAAAAGCCAACGATGTTGCTTGGACCTTTATAGGGCCAGATGACGCCCTTGCGGCTGGTATCGTGGATGATTTCCATGCAGCTGGTCTCAAAGCCTTTGGTCCGACAAGATTGGCAGCTGAGCTGGAGTGGTCCAAGGATTTTGCCAAGGAAATCATGGTCAAATACGGCGTTCCGACAGCAGCCTATGGCACATTCTCAGATTTCGAGGAAGCTAAGGCCTATATCGAAAAGCAGGGTGCACCTATCGTAGTCAAGGCGGATGGCTTGGCGCTTGGGAAGGGTGTTGTCGTTGCTGAGACAGTCGAGCAAGCAGTCGAAGCAGCTCACGAGATGCTTTTGGACAATAAATTTGGTGACTCAGGTGCGCGTGTGGTTATTGAGGAATTCCTTGAAGGAGAGGAATTTTCACTCTTTGCCTTTGTCAATGGGGACAAATTCTACATCATGCCAACGGCTCAGGACCATAAACGTGCCTACGATAGCGATAAGGGGCCTAACACTGGTGGGATGGGTGCCTATGCACCAGTTCCTCACTTGCCACAGAGCGTGGTGGACACAGCAGTGGAGACTATTGTCAAGCCAGTTCTTGAAGGGATGATCAAAGAAGGTCGTCCGTATCTTGGTGTCCTTTACGCAGGGCTTATTCTGACAGCTGATGGACCTAAGGTCATCGAGTTCAACGCTCGTTTTGGAGATCCTGAAACGCAAATCATCTTGCCTCGTTTAACATCTGACTTTGCACAAAATATTACGGATATCATCGATGGCAAGGAGCCAAACATCACCTGGACGGACAAGGGTGTGACTCTGGGTGTGGTTGTCGCATCCAACGGTTATCCGTTAGACTATGAAAAAGGTGTCAAGTTGCCATCCAAGACAGAAGGCGACATTATCACCTATTATGCAGGGGCTAAGTTTGCGGAAAATAGCAGAGCACTGCTATCAAACGGTGGACGTGTCTACATGCTCGTCACCACAGCAGACACCGTTAAAGAAACCCAAAACACTATCTATCAAGAACTCGCTCAACAAAAAACAGAAGGCCTTTTTTACCGAACCGATATCGGAAGCAAGGCGATTAGATAAAGATATAAGAAAAAGCGACGCAGTCGCAAAGTACAATAATGGTCGCATAACTTGCGAGCGTTAGCGAACTAATATATAACAATCACCGCCGTTGTGAAAAAACGATTGGATGACAATCCAATCGTTCAGGGAAATTGGAAGACCTTGGGCTTCCAATTTAGGCATGAGACACCTTTGGTGGCTGCTGCCGTCCCTCACAACCTAAGGTGATTGTTGAAAAAGAAGAAAAAGGAAAAATTATGACTAAACCAGTAATTTCCATCATCATGGGCTCCAAATCCGACTGGGCAACCATGCAAAAAACAGCAGAAGTCCTAGACCGCTTCGGTGTAGCCTACGAAAAGAAAGTTGTTTCTGCCCACCGTACACCAGACCTCATGTTCAGACATGCGGAGGAGGCTCGTAGCCGTGGCATCAAGGCCATTATCGCAGGTGCTGGTGGCGCAGCCCATTTGCCAGGTATGGTCGCAGCTAAAACAACCCTTCCTGTCATCGGGGTGCCTGTCAAATCGCGTGCCCTTAGTGGCGTGGATTCACTCTACTCTATCGTGCAGATGCCGGGTGGGGTGCCTGTTGCGACAATGGCTATCGGTGAAGCTGGTGCGACAAATGCGGCTCTCTTCGCCCTCCGTCTTCTTTCAGTAGAGGATCAAGCTATCGCGACGGCTTTGGCAGATTTTGCAGAAGAACAAGGAAAAATCGCAGAGGAGTCGACGAATGAGCTCATCTAAAACAATCGGAATTATCGGTGGCGGCCAGCTGGGCCAAATGATGGCTATTTCTGCTATCTACATGGGCCACAAGGTTATAGTGCTGGATCCTGTGGCTGATTGCCCAGCCTCTCGTGTGGCGGAAATCATCGTGGCTCCTTATAACGATGTGGATGCTCTTCGTCAGCTGGCAGAGCGTTGCGATGTCCTCACCTATGAGTTTGAAAATGTCGATGCTGACGGTTTGGATGCTGTCATTAAGGATGGTCAGCTCCCTCAAGGGACAGACCTACTCCGTATTTCTCAAAATCGCATTTTTGAAAAGGATTTTCTCTCAAACAAGGCTCAAGTCACTGTAGCACCCTACAAGGTTGTGACTTCAAGTCAAGATTTAGCAGATATCGATCTATCGAAAAACTATGTCCTTAAGACTGCGACTGGTGGCTATGACGGACATGGTCAAAAGGTCATTCGCTCAGAAGCAGATTTGGCAGAAGCCTATGCGCTGGCTGATTCTGCAGACTGTGTTTTGGAAGAGTTTGTCAATTTTAACCTTGAAATTTCTGTCATTGTGTCGGGAAATGGTAAGAACATGACGGTTTTCCCAGTTCAGGAAAATATCCACCGCAACAACATTCTTTCAAAAACCATTGTGCCTGCTCGCATTTCAGAAAGTCTAGCTGAAAAAGCAAAGGTTATGGCAGTGCGAATTGCTGAACAACTGAACTTGTCTGGAACCCTTTGTGTGGAAATGTTTGCGACCGCTGACGACATTATCGTCAATGAGATTGCCCCACGACCACACAACTCTGGGCACTACTCGATTGAAGCTTGTGACTTTTCACAGTTTGACACGCATATTTTGGGTGTTCTCGGAGCACCATTGCCAATTATCCAACTACATGCGCCTGTCGTCATGCTCAACGTACTCGGTCAGCATGTCGAGGCTGCTGAAAAATATGTCACAGAAAATCCAAGCGCCCACCTCCATATGTATGGTAAAATAGAAGCGAAGCACAATCGCAAGATGGGGCATGTGACTGTGTTTAGTGATACGCCGGATAGTGTGGAAGAGTTTGGGAAAGGGATTGATTTTTAGGTGAAGTCTATGATTCAAATCATCGTCAATGCTTTTGTTGAAAAGGATAATACTGGAGCAGTCGTTGAAGTCTTGTATGCTAGTAGCGATCATGAAAAAGTGAAAGCTAAGCATGAAGAACTAGTTGCACAATATCCTGAAAACTATTTGGCGATTTATGATTTGCCATTGGATACAGATTTGAATAAACTATATCACTATCCATCGGTGTTTATTGGGAAAGAGGAGTTTGAGTGATCCTCTAACTTGAGTCCTTAAGAAAATGAAAGATAGGTGAAAGAAAATATGAAATATTACGCCGTAAAGTTAGGCAGACAAACTGGAATTTTTGAGACATGGGGAGAAGCGGAAGCACAGGTTAAAGGATTTCCTAATGCAAAGTTTAAATCGTTCTCTTCGTTTGAGGAGGCTAAATCTTATCTTGAAGATTCTAATCAGAGCCAATCTAGTAATCTAGTTGAGTATGAAGCTTATGTAGATGGCTCTTTTGATAAAAATAAAAATATATATGGTTCAGGTGTAGTTATAATTAAGAATAATGAAGTGATAGAAAAAATTTCATTTTCGGGCTCTGATGAAAAATATATTGAAAGCTATCAGGTTGCAGGAGAGGTAAAAGCAGCCCTTCGAGCGATGGAATGGGCTGTTAACCATAATATTTCTTCAATTGCTATCTATTACGACTATGAGGGAATAAGATCATGGGCTTTAGGAGAATGGAAGACAAATAAAGCCGTCTCTAAAGACTATAAATATAAATTTGATGTACTTTCTAGGAGAATCGATGTATATTTTAAAAAGGTAAAGGCTCATAGCGGGGTATACTTCAATGAACTTGCTGATGAATTGGCAAAAAGTGCAGCATTAGGAAGAGTATTTATTTCTGAAACTAATGAGGAAAAAAGTAATGTCGAATCTAATCTATCTGAATTTTTAATGAACTCGGATTCTGCTGATAATCAAGGAAATTTAATTTACATAAATGATTTTATAGTCAGTGATAAAAGAATTGTGAAGTTTATAAAAGATAAATGGAAGTCGAATGGAAGAAAGGTTGGAGAAATAAAAAAACTAACTTATGAATTGGATTTCAATAAAAAACTATTGACTGCCAAAATTGAAGCAGATGAGGTTACAGAATATAGAATAGAGTGGTAGGAGTATGTGATGGGAAAAGGATATATGAATCTTAGACTGAATCGAGAAGAAATAATTGACTCTGTAAAGAGCTTCTTTGCTTCAAAGAGTGAATTAGAAGCAAAGGTTGCCGATATTTTTGAGGAAATAAATTCGAAAAATGGTCAAAATAGATGTATAGTGAATACAAATCAAGGTGAATTTTTTCTTGATGTCTATTTCAAAAAAGATGGTAAGACAACTCTTATGAGTAATGGAGGAGACAGCAAATTTCTTAAATTGAGAGAAGAGTTGTGTGATTATATTGTCGAAAGTTGTAAAAATAATGAAAATCAGGCAAGTTCACAGGTTCCATGGTTTACGGCTAAAAATCTGATTAATGAAGATGTTGAGACTGTAATTAGCCTAATTGAGGATTCTGAGTATTGTAAAGAAGAATTGTCTCATTCTAAAAACAATGGATATCCAGCATGGAAGTTTAGAGGAGTTCAAGGTGAAAGTCTAACAATTACCTATTATAATAAAAATGATGATGGAAATGGTAAGCTTCTCTTACAAGGTAAACCAGAGTTATTATTTTTAGAATCAATTGAAATAATAACTCAGCTATTTGATACCGATGAGATTAGTACTAAGTTAAATGAGAGCGGATTTTTCGAAAGTCAGATTGATGACTCAATTATTCAAAATGATATTTTCAAGCTAATGCCAAATTCTTTTGATAAATTACCTAGTGATCAGTTGAGAAAAACTGTAAAACAAGCAGTTATATTTAAAAATTTTAAATCTAAGTGGGAAGATTATACAGTGTACACTTTTCCAGCTTATCGTGCTTTAGAGGGGCACTATCGCTTTATTCTAAGTGAATGTAATATAGAGTATAACGGAACCGCTATAAGTATATGGAAAGATAGCATTAGAGATGCTAACTATCCTCGTATATTAAAAGAAGATAATAATAATGCAGTGATTCAAAAATTTGGAGCTAAAAGTGAGGACTTTAAAAAATATCTCACGGATGTAAATAGAATAATAAAAGATGAAAGAAATAAGTATTTTCATTGGGAAAAATTTGAACTAGGAGTGCAGTTGGATGAAACTGCATTGATTGAAGATGAGGAGATGGCTAGAGCAATTATTGTAAAATGCTTGACTAAAATTGAAGAATATTATAAACTGTTCTATTAATATTAAAATTAAAAGGGAGTAAGAGAATGTTTCATATAATAAAAATTGATTTGGAGAAATATTCGGCAATTATCTATTCGTGTTCTTATGATTCTCCTGTTTCTTACCTCTTTGATATTGAAAACAAGGTAAAAGAATTAGGTATTGAAGAAGGCTATATTCTATTTGATACCTTACTAAGTAAAGGAAATATTTCTACAAGATTTTTTGAGGCAAAGTTTGAAGATGGAAAATTTATCAAATCATCTTTTAAAACTATTGAAGTTGCAAAAAATTCAAAAATTAGAAAAAAAGCTTGTGAATTTTATAGAGAGTCTGGGATAAATTTAAATAATTCTTTATTAACAGAGGTACAAAAAAGAATAATCAGCAAAGGATTAGTCTTGTAATGTTCTAATAAATATAGGAGAAACAACCATGATCAACCGTTACTCTCGCCCCGAAATGGCGAATATTTGGAGTGAAGAAAATAAATACCGTGCTTGGCTTGAGGTGGAAATCTTGGCTGACGAGGCATGGGCTGAGTTGGGGGAAATCCCTAAGGAAGATGTGGCTTTAATTCGCGAGAAGGCGGACTTTGACATCGACCGTATTTTGGAAATTGAACAGGAGACGCGCCACGATGTGGTGGCTTTCACGCGTGCGGTTTCTGAGACTCTTGGTGAAGAGCGCAAGTGGGTCCACTATGGTTTGACCTCTACCGACGTGGTGGATACTGCCTATGGTTACCTTTACAAACAAGCCAACGACATCATCCGTCGTGATCTTGAAAACTTCACCAACATCATTGCTGATAAGGCCAAGGAGCACAAGTTCACTATCATGATGGGGCGTACCCACGGTGTGCACGCTGAGCCGACAACCTTTGGTCTTAAATTGGCGACTTGGTACAGCGAAATGAAGCGCAATATTGAGCGTTTTGAGCATGCGGCTGCTGGTGTAGAAGCTGGTAAAATATCTGGTGCGGTTGGTAACTTTGCCAACATCCCACCGTTTGTAGAACAATATGTCTGCGATAAGCTGGGTATCCGTGCTCAAGAAATCTCTACACAGGTCCTTCCTCGTGACCTTCACGCTGAGTACTTTGCAGTTCTTGCCAGCATCGCGACTTCAATCGAACGCATGGCGACTGAGATTCGTGGTTTGCAAAAATCAGAACAACGCGAAGTGGAAGAATTCTTTGCCAAAGGGCAAAAAGGGTCTTCAGCAATGCCTCACAAACGCAATCCTATCGGTTCTGAGAACATGACAGGTCTTGCGCGTGTTATCCGTGGTCATATGATTACAGCTTATGAAAACGTCGCTCTCTGGCACGAACGTGACATCTCTCACTCATCAGCTGAGCGTATCATCACACCTGATACGACCATCTTGATTGACTACATGCTTAACCGTTTTGGAAATATTGTCAAGAATTTGACAGTCTTCCCAGAAAACATGATTCGCAACATGAACTCGACATTTGGTTTGATTTTCAGCCAACGTGCTATGTTGACCTTGATTGAAAAAGGGATGACCCGTGAGCAAGCCTATGACTTGGTACAACCAAAAACTGCCCATTCATGGGACAATCAAGTCGACTTTAAACCACTTCTAGAAGCAGATCCAGAAGTGACCTCACGCCTCACTCAAGAAGAAATCGATGAAATCTTTAACCCAGTTTATTACACTAAACGAGTGGATGATATCTTTGAACGTCTTGGTTTAGGATAATTAAAATAAAATCGAAGTTCTATTACTCTATTCACTGGAGTAGAAGAACTTCGGTTTTTCTTGTTTATTAAAGCTCTTTTGCTAAAAAGATTCCCAATATTTTAGTAAAATTTCAACTAATTTAATCGATCTTCATTGACATATAGAAAATACAGTTTTGATGGGATATAATAATCATAGAAAAAAGCCCAAGCAAGGCTCAGGCTTTCTTCTTAGTGATCACGGTCACATGAAATGAATTTGATTTTGTAGTAATCCGCTCGTTTATAAGTTTCGCTGTAAGCGAGAACCTGACCAGTAGACTCTAATTTAGTAGTCTTGGTTTGTAAAACGCTAGGGAATTGTTCATCGACTCCGAGGACTGAAGCCGCATGTTCTGGAGTTGGGAATGCTATTTCATTGATTTCTTCAAAATGTTCATCATTCATGTGGATGTGATAATCCAATTTGAAACGGTTATAGATAGAGCTATAATATTCAAGATTTGGATAATTTGCGTTGATGTATTGTTCTGGAATATAAGATGTATGATAGATGTATACGACACCATTTGTTTCGCGTACACGTTCAATCTTGTAGTAGAATTGGTTACCGCGTAGTCCAAGTTTTTCTAGGTAGCTTAGTTTGTTTCCACGCTCAATAGAAAGGACGGTCACTTTATCATCTTTAGTTTCAAAAACTTCTACATCAGAAAACTCTACGAGTTTGTGTTTGCGTGCGCGTGAAACGAATGTACCCTTTCCTTGTTGGCGGACAATATAGCCATCTTTGGCAAGGTCGTTTAAGGCGCGGACAACTGTGATAGAACTTACATCATACATAGCGATCAATTCAGCTTCAGTGTAAAATTTATCTCCACTAGCGAATTGGCCAGAAATGATTTTGTTCTTTAATTCATCTTTTATATATTGATACTTTGGAATTGCCATAATTTCACCTCGATTCTCCTTCTCCGTTAAAGATTTTACCATAAAACCGGAAAGAATAGTAGTCTTTTGAATAAAAAAATTAGAATAATAGGCTATAAGGTTAATTTACATAAAAAATAGGAGGTTTTATACATTTTTATACATGTCACCTGTTTGAAGCTATATGTCTGTAAATTCTATATCTTTATAAGTTTTTTGTGTAAAAGTTGGGGAAAAATGAAAAAAATTGTGAAAAGCTATTGACAAATGTAGTGTATTGAGTTATATTCAATATATCAACAAATGAAAGCGTAAACTTAAAATGTCAAAAAGTAAGAATATGACACGATTTGAGATACGAGATGATTTCTATCTCGATGGAAAATCATTTAAGATTTTATCTGGCGCCATTCATTATTTTAGGGTTCCTCCAGAAGATTGGTATCATTCGCTCTATAACTTGAAGGCTCTTGGTTTTAATACAGTAGAGACTTATGTGGCTTGGAATTTACACGAGCCTCGTGAGGGTGAGTTTCACTTTGAAGGAGCTTTGGATTTGGAGCGGTTTCTTCAGATAGCACAAGATTTGGGTCTCTACGCTATCGTTCGTCCGTCACCCTTCATCTGTGCAGAGTGGGAATTCGGTGGCTTACCAGCTTGGCTTTTAACCAAAGATATGAGGCTTCGTTCCTCAGATCCTGCTTATATTGAAGCTGTCGGTCGCCACTATGACCAGCTCTTGTCACGATTGGTTCCACATTTGTTGGACAATGGTGGCAATATCCTCATGATGCAGGTTGAAAATGAGTATGGTTCTTATGGAGAAGATAAGGCTTATCTGAGAGCAATTCGACAGTTGATGGAGGAACGTGGCGTGACCTGTCCACTCTTTACATCAGATGGTCCATGGCGAGCTACTCTGAAAGCTGGAACCTTAATCGAAGATGACCTCTTTGTAACAGGAAACTTTGGTTCTAAGGCACCTTACAACTTTTCACAGATGCAGGAATTCTTTGATGAACATGGCAAGAAATGGCCGCTCATGTGTATGGAGTTCTGGGATGGCTGGTTCAATCGTTGGAAAGAACCGATTATCACACGGGATCCCAAAGAGTTGGCAGATGCAGTTCGAGAGGTTTTGGAACAAGGCTCTATCAATCTTTACATGTTCCATGGTGGTACAAACTTTGGCTTCATGAATGGTTGCTCGGCTAGAGGAACCTTGGATTTGCCACAAGTTACATCTTATGATTACGATGCCCTTCTAGATGAGGAAGGAAATCCAACTGCCAAATATCTGGCAGTCAAGAAGATGATGGCAACACATTTTCCAGAGTATCCGCAGTTGGAACCCCTCTACAAAGAGAGTATGGAGTTGGACGCGATTCCACTAGTTGAAAAAGTTTCCTTGTTTGAAACCTTGGATAGCTTGTCAAGTCCTGTAGAAAGTCTCTATCCTAAAAAGATGGAGGAATTGGGACAAAGTTATGGCTACCTACTTTATCGAACAGAAACAAACTGGGATGCAGAAGAAGAAAGACTTCGTATCATTGATGGTCGAGATAGGGCCCAGCTTTATGTCGATGGTCAGTGGGTCAAAACCCAATATCAGACAGAGATTGGGGAAGATATTTTTTATCAAGGTGAAAAGAAAGCGCTATCTAGGTTAGATATCTTGGTAGAAAATATGGGACGTGTCAACTATGGACATAAGTTCTTAGCAGATACGCAACGTAAGGGAATTCGGACAGGGGTTTGTAAGGATTTGCACTTCTTACTAAACTGGAAACACTATCCACTCCCACTAGATAATCCTGAGAAAATTGATTTTTCAAAAGGATGGACAGAAGGACAACCAGCCTTTTACGCTTATGACTTTACAGTCCAAGCGCCAAAAGATACTTACCTAGACTTGTCTGAGTTTGGTAAGGGAGTTGCCTTTGTCAATGGGCAGAATCTAGGACGTTTTTGGAACGTCGGCCCAACCCTCTCTCTTTATATTCCTCATAGCTATCTCAAGGAAGGTGCCAACCGCATCATTATCTTTGAAACAGAGGGCCAATATAAAGAAGAGATTCATTTAACTCGTAAACCTACACTAAAACACATAAAGGGGGAAAACTTATGACAATTGTAGGATGCCGTATCGATGGACGTTTGATCCACGGACAAGTAGCCAATCTATGGGCTGGAAAACTAAATGTTTCACGTATTATGGTTGTAGACGACGAAGTTGTCAACAACGACGTTGAAAAGAGTGGTTTGAAACTTGCGACACCACCAGGTGTGAAATTGAGTATTTTGCCAATTGAAAAAGCGGCAGCCAATATTCTTGCTGGTAAATACGATAGCCAACGTCTCTTTATCGTGGCTCGTAAACCAGACCGTTTCCTTGGTTTGGTCGAAGCAGGTGTACCCCTTGAAAGCCTTAATGTTGGGAATATGTCTCAAACACCAGAAACTCGTTCTATTACACGTTCTATCAACGTAGTAGACAAGGATGTGGAAGATTTCCACAAACTGGCAGAAAAAGGTGTTAAACTTACTGCTCAAATGGTTCCAAATGATCCAATTTCAGACTTTTTGAGCTTATTAAAATAGGAAAAAATTTTTAGGAGGTCATTGTTATGATACAATGGTGGCAAATTTTACTTCTCACTTTGTACTCAGCTTATCAAATCTGTGATGAGTTGACGATCGTTTCATCTGCAGGTTCCCCTGTATTTGCTGGTTTCATTACTGGTTTAATTATGGGAGATGTGACTACTGGTCTGCTTATCGGTGGTAACTTGCAGCTATTCGTTCTTGGGGTTGGTACCTTCGGTGGTGCTTCTCGTATCGACGCAACTTCTGGTGCGGTTCTTGCGACAGCCTTCTCTGTTTCACAAGGAATTGATACCGCACTTGCGATTACAACAATCGCTGTGCCAGTAGCAACTCTCTTGACATACTTCGACGTTCTTGGACGTATGACAACTACTTTCTTTGCTCACCGTGTGGATGCTGCAATCGAACGCTTTGACTATAAAGGTATTGAACGCAACTACTTGCTTGGTGCGATTCCTTGGGCTTTATCTCGTGCCCTTCCAGTCTTCTTTGCGCTTGCTTTTGGTGGTGAATTTGTACAACACGTAGTAGACTTCGTTACAAAATACCAATGGGTTGCAGATGGTTTGACACTCGCAGGACGTATGCTTCCAGGTCTTGGATTTGCAATCTTGCTTCGTTACCTTCCAGTTAAACGTAACCTTCACTACCTTGCTATGGGATTTGGTTTGACAGCTATGTTGACTGTTCTTTACTCATATGTAACTGGTCTTGGTGGCGCTGTTGCTGGTATCGTAGGCACTCTACCGAAAGATGTTGCTGAAAAAATTGGTTTCGTGAACAACTTCAAAGGTTTGTCTATGATTGGTATTTCTATCGTAGGTATTTTCCTTGCAGTGCTTCACTTCAAAAATAGCCAAAAAGTAGCTGTAGCAGCACCTTCTACACCATCAGAAAGTGGGGAAATCGAAGATGACGAATTCTAATTACAAACTTACAAAAGAAGATTTTAATCAAATCAACAAACGTAGCTTGTTTACTTTCCAATTAGGTTGGAACTACGAACGTATGCAAGCTTCTGGTTACCTTTACATGATCTTGCCTCAATTGCGTAAAATGTATGGGGATGGAACTCCTGAATTGAAAGAAATGATGAAAGTTCATACTCAATTCTTCAATACTTCACCATTCTTCCATACCATTATCGCTGGTTTTGACCTTGCCATGGAAGAAAAAGATGGTGTAGGTTCAAAAGATGCCGTTAATGGTATCAAGACAGGTTTGATGGGACCATTCGCTCCTCTTGGAGATACAATCTTTGGTTCACTTGTACCTGCTATCATGGGATCTATCGCAGCAACTATGGCTATCGGTGGTCAACCTTGGGGTATCTTCCTTTGGATTGCAGTTGCAGTAGCGTATGATATCTTCCGTTGGAAACAGTTGGAATTTGCCTACAAGGAAGGGGTTAACCTTATCAACAACATGCAAAGTACCTTGACAGCTTTGATTGACGCTGCATCTGTACTTGGTGTCTTCATGATGGGTGCTCTTGTAGCAACAATGATCAACTTTGAAATTTCTTACAAATGGGCAATCGGTGAGAAGATGATTGACTTCCAAGACATCTTGAACCAAATCTTCCCACGCTTGCTTCCAGCAATCTTTACTGCCTTTATCTTCTGGTTGCTTGGTAAGAAAGGTATGAACTCTACTAAAGCTATCGGTATTATTATCGTACTTGCTTTGGCTCTTTCTGCCTTTGGTAAATTTGTACTTGGAATGGGCGCATAATTTATGACGCAATCATTAATTTTGGTGAGCCATGGTCGCTTCTGTGAGGAGCTTAAAGGTAGCACAGAAATGATTATGGGCCCACAAGACAACATTTACACAGTAGCTCTTCTTCCAGAAGATGGCCCAGAAGACTTTACTGCAAAATTTGAAGCTGCTATTGAAGGATTGGATGATTTCCTAGTCTTTGCGGATCTTCTCGGTGGAACACCATGTAACGTGGTAAGTCGTTTGATTATGGAAGGTCGTGACATCGAACTTTACGCAGGGATGAATCTTCCAATGGTGATTGAATTTATCAATGCGAGCCTTACAGGCGCAGATGCGGACTACAAGAGCCGTGCTGCAGAAAGCATTGTGAAAGTCAATGATCTGTTAGCGGGCTTCGATGATGACGAAGATGAATAAGATGTGACAACGGAAAATCGTTAGAGCATCTTATATAGAATATACATGGGAATGGGGCTTACTCCCATTCCCATATTTGATAGAAAAAGAGGAACTCAATGCTACATTATACAAAAGAAGACTTGGTCGAATTGGGTGCAGAAATCACTACACGTGAAATCTACCAACAGCCTGATGTATGGAAAGAAACTTTTGAATCTTATCAAGCAAAACGTGAAGAAATTGCAGCCTTCCTACAAGGGATTGCTGATAAACATGACTATATCAAGGTTATCTTGACAGGTGCTGGGACTTCTGCTTATGTGGGAGATACCTTGGTACCATACTTTAAGGAAGTCTATGACGAACGCAAATGGAATTTCAATGCCATTGCGACAACAGATATCGTTGCCAATCCAGAAATCTATTTGAAAAAAGATGTGGCGACTGTCCTTGTATCCTTTGCTCGCAGCGGAAATTCACCTGAAAGTGTGGCGACTGTTGATTTGGCCAAATCCTTGGTGGATGAGCTTTACCAAGTGACGATTACTTGTGCAGCAGATGGTAAATTGGCTCTTCAAGCTCATGGAGATGACCGCAATCTCTTGCTTTTGCAACCAGCTGCCTCTAATGACGCTGGATTTGCCATGACTTCTAGCTTTACGTCTATGATGTTGACGGCTCTCTTGGTTTTTGATCCTACAGAATTTGCTGTGAAAGCTGAACGTTTTGAAGTTGTGTCTAGTCTTGTCCGTAAAGTTTTAGACAATGCAGAAGATGTCAAAGAACTTGTTGACCTAGACTTTAACCGTGTCATCTATCTAGGTGCTGGTCCTTTCTTTGGACTTGCTCATGAAGCTCAGCTCAAGATTTTGGAATTGACAGCTGGTCAAGTGGCGACTATGTATGAAAGTCCAGTTGGCTTCCGTCACGGTCCAAAATCTCTTATCAACGAAAATACAGTTGTTTTGGTCTTTGGTACAACGACAGACTACACTCGCAAGTACGACTTGGACTTGGTTCGTGAAGTTGCTAGTGACCAGATTGCTCGTCGTGTTGTGCTTTTGAGTGATCAAGCCTTTGGTCTTGAAAATGTCAAAGAAGTGGTCCTTGGTTGTGGCGGTGTCTTGAATGATATTTACCGTGTCTTCCCTTACATTGTTTATGCCCAACTCTTTGCCCTATTGACTTCACTCAAGGTAGAAAATAAACCTGATACACCGTCTCCTACAGGTACAGTAAACCGTGTGGTACAAGGTGTTATCATCCACGAATACCAAAAGTAATACTGCGTTTATAGATTCTTGATAAAAGAGTTTGTAAATCATACAAGTAAACCATAGATTGTCAGTAGGCTTTCTATGGTTTGTTTGCTTGAGAGAAATAGTAAAAGGAGAACAGAATGAAAGCATACACAGAGCGTGTATTTGGAAATGTTGAGGGCAAGGATGTCTTGGCCTATCGATTTGAGACAGACGGTGGCTACCAGCTTGAGATTATGACTTATGGTGCGACCATCTTGCGCTATGTCACGCCTGACAAAGATGGAAATTTTGCCAACGTTATCTTAGGTTTTGATGACTTTGCTAGCTATGTAGGCAATAGTCCCAAGCATGGAGCTAGCGTAGGTCCTGTGGCGGGCCGTATCGCAGGTGCGACCTTTGAGCTCAATGGTAAGACCTATGACCTTGAAGTCAACAATGCTAGCAACTGTAACCACAGTGGTTCAACTGGTTGGGATTCCAGCTTGTTTGAACTAGTTGAAGTGAGCGACCATGGTCTGACCCTCTATACAGAGCGTACAGATGGGACAGGGAGATTTCCTGGAAATCTCAAGATTTGGATCAGTTACCACTTAGAAGAAACTGGTGCCTATGAAATCAGCTACAAGGTAACGACCGATCAGGATACGCTGGTCAATCCAACCAACCACAGCTACTTCAACTTGTCTGGTGATTTCACGCAGACGATTGACCGTCATATCTTCCAACTAAACACAGAGGGCATTTACCCAATCGCTCCCGACGGTGTTCCGGCCAAAACTCCAGATGCTAATCGTGATGTGGTTAAACACATCTATAATGGTGCCTTGTTGAAGGATATCTTTGCAGAAGAAGATGAGCAAATCCAGCTGGTATCTGGTTTGGATCATCCATTTGCTCTTCCTGTGGGTCATGACAATGCTGGTTTCCTTTATGACCAAAACTCAGGTCGCTTCCTGCTCTTCAAGACAGAGGCTCCTTGCTTTGTAGTATACACAGCAAATTTTGTGGATGAGAGTGTCATCATAGGAGGTCGGCCAATGGTACAGCACAATGGGATTGCCCTTGAAGCGCAAGCTTTACCAGATGCCATTCACAGTGACCTCAGAGACCAAGTCATTCTCAAAGCCGGTCAAACCTTCACCAGCAAGACACGTTATGAACTTGTTGTGAAGTAAAGAAAGCTGGGAAAAAGTCTTTAAATTTAGAAAAACACATATTGTCGGGTGCTGAAAGTTTGATAATATGTGTTTTATTATGGAAAGATTTATAGTTCGTTGAATCAATAGCAGGACAAATAAGTTTATAAAATATTATGAAAAATCAGTTTGAATTTCTCAATCAACTTGTTCATATTCTATTTCAATCTACTATACTTTCTCTTATCCTGAAATGATGTTATTACTCAGCATCTCTTGAGTTGTCTGACTTGACTTTCTTGATGGAAATTATATAATAGTTGTAATAACAATAATTACAACAAAAAGAGGACCATTTATGACCTATGAATATAAGAGCCACATTTATTTGGCAGAGGCAGCTTTGAATGTAAAGGATTTGGTCAGTCAAACAGCCTTTTATCAGCAGATTATTGGTTTAGAAATCTTATCTCAAACGTATACAGAGGCCATTCTAGGAAGCGGTGGAAAAGCCTTGGTACACTTGATTCAAGCACAAGAGAGCGGTGAAGTAAGGGAACATTATGGACTTTACCATCTGGCTATTCTTTTGCCGACACGAAAGGCTTTGGCGGATGTCTTGAAACACCTGACAGATTTACAGATTCCTATTGTCGGCGGTGCAGACCATGGTTATAGTGAGGCCCTTTACTTGGAGGATTTAGAGGGAAATGGTATTGAACTCTATCGAGACAAGCCGGTTTCTACATGGGATATTCGAGAAGATGGACGCATTATCGGGGTGACGGAAGCCCTTGCGGCGCAGGACATCTATGAGTTGGGGGAAAGAGTAGAGCCTTTTATCCTAGCAGATGGTACGAGAATGGGGCATATCCATCTTTCCGTCAAGGATAGTCGAAAGTCAAGCCAATTTTATCAAAAGGTATTAGGGCTAGAGGATAAATTCAGTGTACCTAGCGCTAGTTGGATTGCAGCTGGGGACTACCATCATCATTTGGCAGTCAACGAATGGGGAGGAAAAGGCCTAGCTCCGCGTAAGCAAGGCTTGCCAGGCTTAGCCTATTATGTTATTGAAGTCGCACATAAAGAAGAACTGTTAGCGATTGCCCAACGAGCACAAGAAGTTGATGCACCAGTTAAGTGGCTGACATCGAGCCAGTTGGAAATCACAGACCCAGACGGAATTGTGACTCGTGTTCGCTTAGATAGATAAAACTAGGAATTTCTATCAAGTTATCAGCATAGGTAATTTGCCTTTTGAAAAGTCTTTGATAACAGAACTGCGTGAGCCGGATAGGCGAGAATTTTGACAAAGGAGCTGATTAGAGATATAATGAAGAAAAATCGAGCAAGGAAAAAGAAATGACAAACTCAAAGTATATTACTCGTTTGAAACGTTCAGAGGGTCAGTTGCGTGGGATTCAAAAGATGATTGAAGAAGATCGTGACTGTGCTGATATTGTTACGCAACTAACAGCCGTGAAATCTAGTGTAGAGCGCGTGATTGAGATGATAATTACCGAAAACCTTACTGAATGCATCAACCAGCCGCTAGATGATCCTGAAGCTCAAAAGGAACGCCTAGAAAAGGCTATCCGATACTTGATTAAACGGAAATAAAGAGATGAGAGTTGCAAAGATCTCTGCTATTAGAATAGTTGAATGTGAATTAAGAGAGGCTGGAAAAAGTCTTTAAAATTAAAAAAACGCATATTATCAGGTGCAGTTCAAAAAAACCTTGATAATATGCGTTTTATTGTGGGGAGATTTATACTCTTCGAAAATCTCTTCAAACCACGTCAGCTTCACCTTGCCGTATATATGTTACTGACTACGTCAGTTCTATCTGCAACCTCAAAGCAGTGCTTTGAGCAACCAGCGGCTAGCTTCCTAGTTTGCACTTTGATTTTCATTGAGTATTACTTCACTTTCTCTTGAAATTGAGTTTTTGCCCAGCTCCTTTTGATTATTCTACTTGACCTGGCCAAGCATTCATGCCACCTTCTATATTGGTAACGGAGAGGCCTTGGGAGCTGAGAAATTGGCAGGCAGAGGCAGAGCGCACTCCACCTTGACAGATGACATGGTATTCATGGTCAGATTTGAGTTCTTTGTATCCTTGTTCCAAGGTACTTAACGGAAGATTTTTGGCACCTGGTGCATGTCCTGCTTGGAATTCATGTGTTTCACGGACATCGATAAGCTCTAAATTTTCATTTTGATATTTTTCATAAAAGTCAGCCATACTGATACTAGTTTCCATATTCTACTCCTTCTGGCTTAGCCATTTTGTATAGTGAATAAGCGCCGTCAAGGTTTTGGACGGTAAATCCTGCTTGTTTGAGGATACGCTCTGCGATATAGCTGCGCAAACCACTGTGGCAGCTAACGATGTAGGCTTGGTTCTTGTCCAGTTCGTCCAAGCGTTCCCGTAGTTCGTTTAGGGGGATGTGGATGGTATCGACTTTGAGTCGACCACTCTGAAATTCGCTGCTTGTCCGCACATCTAGGAATTTCTTACCCTTAGCCAGTTCGTCTTCGAGCTGATACCATTGAATATTGTCGCTGAGACCTTCGATAAGGTTCAAGGCTGCGTAGCCCAGCATATTGACGGGATCCTTGGCAGAGCCAAATGGTGGCGCATAGGTGAACTCCAATTCTGGTAAGTCAAAGACGGTGAGATTTCCCTTGATAGCAGTTGCTAGGATATCGATTCGCTTGTCAACACCTTTCTTCCCAACTCCTTGGGCACCGTAGATTTTTCCAGTGGTTGGGTCAAAGAGGAGCTTCAAGGTCATATCAGTAGCGCCTGGATAATAACCAGCGTGGTCTTTCCCACTGACATGAAGGGCCTTGTAAGGAAGTTGATTCATGCTAAGGATACGCTCGCTGAGACCAGTCGAAGCAGCTGTCATATCAAAGGCACGAACGATAGCAGTGCCGATACTGCCCTTGTTTGTACGTTCTAGTCCTGCGATGACGTCTGCCACTTGGCGTCCCTGACGATTGGCAGGAGAAGCGAGAGAGATGAGAGCGTCTTGGCCCGTAATCTCTTGCTTGACGACGATGGAATCCCCAACTGCAAAAATATCTTTTTGACTGGTTTCGTAATGTTCATCTACAAGAATCCCACCTCTAAGTCCCAGTTCAATCCCCGCAGTTTTGGCCAGTCCGTTTTCAGGTTCAACACCGACAGAAAGGATGGTGAGGTCAGAGGTGATCTTTTGACCGTTTTCGAGAACGATGACTTTTCCTTGGTCTTCAAATCGAGTCGCAGACTGAGAAGTGATAACGCGAACGCCGTTTTTAACCAATTCTTCCTGGACAAAGGCTGCCATTTCTTGATCTAATGATGGTAAGACATGGGGTGCTTTTTCAACAATAGTAACTTGCAGGCCACGTTTCGCCAGATTTTCAGCCATTTCAAGTCCGATAAAGCCTGCACCGATAACGACAGCTTCTTTTGGATGATTGTCCAAGGCTGCCATAATTTCATCGAGATCGGGAACGTTGCGAAGCGTGTAGGTATTTTTAGTTTCTGCCAAACCCTCAATGGCAGGAACAAATGGTTTAGCTCCTGGGGAGAGGATCAACTTGTTGTAGCTTTCTGTGAATTCCTGCCCATCATGTCGTACCGTCACAGTGTGTTCTTCTGGCGAAATCTGGATGACCTCGTGAAATGGTCGCACATCGAGATTAAAGCGTGCCTTGAGACTTTCAGGAGTTTGGACCAATAAACTATCACGGTTTGCAATTTCTCCTGAAACATAGTAAGGAAGCCCGCAGTTTGCAAAGGAAACAAAGGGACCTTTCTCAAAAATAGTGATTTCAGCGTCTTCCATGAGACGTCTGAGACGGGTTGCTGCTGACATTCCGCCTGCAACTCCCCCGACAATGATAATTTTCATTGATTTTCTCCTTTATGCTTCTAGATGACTTTTCCTGTCCAAGAGCTCATACCGCCTCGGACATTGATGACATCGTAGCCTTTTTTCTTTAGCTTTTTAGCAGCCATCTTACTACGCACACCAGAATGACAAATGACATAAAGTGTTTCTTTTGTTGTTGGTGTGTAGGAACCAATTTCGGTCAGAGGAACATTCTTGGCATTTTTGATATGACCTCTACGAAATTCCATTGGCGTCCGAACATCTAGTAGCTGAATTGGTTCCTTGAGTTTAGCTTCTAACTCGCTGGTAGAAATACTGTCAATTTTTGTAAATAAGTGAAACATAGGCACCTCCAAATATACCCTTATGGGGTATATTAAACCATGAAGTCAAGCTTTTGTCAAGCAAGTTGTTTTGACTTGGTGGAGATTGGTTGCGATTGTATTGTTTTTCTCCTCAGTTCCTCAGCTTCCTCCTTGACACTCGGTCAGCTTTTGATACAATAGTACAAAATTAGAGGAGGTAGGTTATGATTCAGAAACATGCGATTCCCATTTTAGAGTTTGATGACAATCCTCAGGCGGTCATCATGCCTGATCACGAGGGGCTGGACTTGCACTTGCCCAAGAAGTGTGTCTATGCTTTTTTAGGTGAGGAGATTGACCGCTATGCGAGGGAAGTAGGGGCGGACTGTGTCGGCGAATTCGTTTCTGCCACCAAGACCTATCCAGTCTATGTCGTGAACTACAAGGGCAAGGAGATCTGTCTGGCTCAGGCACCTGTTGGCTCCGCTCCAGCAGCCCAGTTTATGGATTGGTTGATTGGCTATGGTGTGGAGCAGATTATTTCCACCGGTACTTGTGGTGTGCTAGCTGATATAGAAGAAAATACCTTTCTAGTCCCTGTTTGCGCTCTGCGAGATGAAGGAGCTAGTTATCACTATGTGGCACCTTGTCGTTATATGGAAATTCAGCCAGAGGCTATTGCTGCCATTGAGCGAGTGTTGGAAGCCAGAGGGATTCCCTATGAAGAAGTCATGACCTGGACGACAGACGGTTTTTACCGAGAAACGGCTGAAAAGGTGGCTTATCGCAAGGAAGAAGGCTGTGCTGTTGTGGAGATGGAGTGTTCTGCGCTTGCGGCAGTAGCCCAACTGCGTGGGGTTCTCTGGGGAGAATTGTTGTTCACAGCTGATTCCTTAGCAGACTTGGACCAGTACGATAGTCGTGACTGGGGTTCAGAAGCTTTCGAGAAGGCCTTGGAACTCTGCCTTGAGATAACTTCTCAGATATAGCTACTCTCCTTCTTTTTATGGTACAATGGATGTATGTTATTCAAATTATTTGTTAAAAAAATTGAAAGGGCCTTAGGTGGACTTTCACCAGCTCGTCGCATCTTTTTAAGTTTCGTTGGAGTTATTTTTATAGGCTCTCTTCTTTTGAGTTTGCCTTTTGTTCAGGCGAGTGGTTCGCAGGCTACTTATTTTGACCATCTTTTTACGACGGTGTCTATGGTCTGTGTAACCGGCCTTTCTACGCAACCAGTGGCTACTACCTATAATGTCTGGGGACAGTTGATTTGTATGCTCTTGATACAGATTGGTGGTCTGGGACTCATGACCTTTATCGGAGTCTTTTATATTCAGGGGAAGCAAAAGCTCAGTCTTCGCAGTCGTGAAACCATTCAGGAGAGCTTCAGTTACGGGGAGACTCGCTCGCTGAAGGCCTTTATGCGTTCCATCTTTTTGACGACTTTTCTGGTGGAGGGCTTGGGTGCCTTTCTACTAAGTTTCCGTTTTATTCCTGAGTTTGGCTGGGGACGGGGCATTTTTACCTCCATCTTTTTAGCCATTTCAGCCTTTTGTAATGCTGGTTTTGATAATTTCGGCAGTAGCAGTTTAGTGGCTTTTCAGACGGATCCCTTGATCAATCTGGTCATTGCTGGCTTGATTATCACGGGTGGTCTCGGCTTTATGGTTTGGTTTGACTTGGCAACCCAGTTTGACAAGAAGAAAAAACGCCGTCTGAGGTTCCACACCAAGCTGGTTCTCTTCTTGACTGCAGGGATCTTGCTGTTTGGGACAGTATCCACACTCTTTACGGAGTGGCACAATCCTGGAACCATTGGTAATCTTAGTGTTCCAGAGAAAGTCCTGGTTAGTTTTTTCCAAACCGTCAGCATGAGAACGGCCGGTTTTGCTTCTATTGACTATACTCAAGCTCGGCCTGTGACCTTGTTTATCTATATCCTACAGATGTTTCTGGGTGGAGCGCCTGGAGGAACGGCTGGGGGGCTCAAGATTACGACTTTCTTTGTCTTATTGGTCTTTGCGCGTAGTGAATTGCTGGGCTTGCCTCATGCCAATGTTGCGCAGAGAACCATTGAGGCTCGAACAGTCCAAAAATCCTTTAGTGTCTTCATTATCTTTTTGATGACCTTCTTGTTGGGCTTGATGTTGTTGGGAATTACAGCAGAAGGAACACCGCGATTTATTTACCTCATGTTTGAGACCATTTCAGCTCTTGCGACAGTTGGGGTAACGGCAAATCTGACGCCAGAATTGGGTAAGCTAGCTCTTAGCATTGTCATGGTGCTCATGTTTATCGGCCGTATCGGTCCCTTGACCTTGCTGGTTAGTCTAGCTGACTACCAGCCTGATAAGAAAGATTTGATTCAGTATATGAAAGCAGATATTAGTATTGGATAAGAAAGGAAGAATGATGTCAGATCGTACGATTGGAATTTTAGGTTTGGGGATTTTCGGGAGTAGTGTCCTGGCGGCCCTAGCCAAGCAAGATATGAATATCATTGCTATTGATGACCACGCAGAGCGCATCAATCAATTTGAGCCAGTTTTGGCGCGTGGAGTTGTGGGCGATATTACAGATGAGGAACTCCTCAGAACTGCAGGGATTGATACCTGTGATACGGTTGTAGTCGCAACAGGGGAAAATCTAGAGTCGAGTGTGCTTGCAGTTATGCATTGTAAGAGTCTAGGGGTACCAAGGGTTATTGCCAAGGTCAAAAGCCAGACAGCCAAGAAGGTACTGGAAAAAATCGGTGCTGACTCGGTGATTTCGCCTGAGTATGAGATGGGGCAGTCCCTAGCGCAGACCATTCTCTTTCATAACAATGTTGATGTCTTTCAGCTGGATAAAAATGTGTCTATTGTGGAGATGAAGATTCCTAGTGTCTGGGCTGGTCAAAGCCTGAGTCAGCTAGATTTACGTGGCAAATATAACCTCAATGTCCTAGGATTTCGTGAACAAGAAAATTCACCCTTGGATGTCCAGTTTGGACCTAATGACCTCTTGAAGGAAGATGCCTATATCTTGGCGGTCATTAACAACCAGTATCTAGATGACTTGGCAGAATTAAATTCGTAAGGAGGGGAATCCCCTCTTTTTTGATGTCCAAGATAGCAAATAGAGGCAGAACACCTTGTATTCCAGTAAAAGTCCTTCAGAAGCTGGATTTTATGGTAGAATAGAAAGGAGTGACAAGAGAGAGTAATACTCTTCGAAAATCTCTTCAAACCACGTCAACGTCGCCTTGCCGTAGGTATGGTTACTGACTTCGTCAGTTCTATCCACAACCTCAAAACAGTGTTTTGAGCTGACTTCGTCAGTTTTATCTGCAACCTCAAAGCTGTACTTTGAGCAACCTGCGGCTAGTTTCCTAGTTTGCTCTTTGATTTTCATTGAGTATAAGAAAAAATCAGTCCCCTAAAGGAGTAGATCATGAAATTATTGTCTATCGCCATCCCTAGCTATAATGCTGCAACCTATCTTCATTACTGTGTGGAGTCGCTAGTGATTGGTGGTGAGCAAGTTGAGATTTTGATTATCAATGACGGGTCCCAGGACCAGACTCAGGAAATAGCTGAGCGTTTAGCCAGTAAGTATCCTAGCATCGTTAGAGCCATCTATCAGGAAAATAAAGGCCATGGCGGTGCGGTCAATCGTGGCTTAGCGGAGGCGTCTGGGCGTTATTTTAAAGTAGTGGATAGTGATGACTGGGTAGACCCTCGTGCCTATTTAAAAATTCTTGAAACCTTGCAGGATCTAGAGAGTGAGGGGCAGGAAGTTGATGCCTTTGTGACTAATTTTGTCTATGAAAAGGAAGGTCAGTCTCGTAAGAAGAGTATGAGTTACGAGTCAGTTTTACCTGTCCAGCAGATTTTTGGCTGGGACCAGGTCGGAAATTTCTCAAAAGGCCAGTATATCATGATGCACTCGCTGATTTACCGGACAGATTTGTTGCGAGCGAGTCAGTTCCAACTGCCTGAGCATACCTTTTATGTCGATAATCTCTTCGTCTTTACCCCCCTTCAGCAGGTCAAGACCATGTACTATCTACCTGTTGATTTCTATCGTTATTTGATTGGGCGTGAAGACCAGTCTGTCAATGAGCAAGTGATGATTAAGCGCATTGACCAGCAACTAAAGGTTAATCGACTCTTGGTAGACCAGCTTGATTTATCTAAAGTGAGCCATCCCAAAATGCGAGAATATCTGCTGAATCATATTGAGATTACGACGGTGATTTCCAGTGCCCTGCTCAACCGAGCTGGAACGGTGGAGCATCTGGCAAAAAAACGCCAATTGTGGACCTATATTCAACAGGAAAATCCAGAGGTTTTTCAAGCCATCCGTAAGACCATGCTCAGCCGTTTGACCAAACATTCTGTTTTGCCAGCTCGCAAACTTTCCAATGTTGTCTATCAAATCACCAAGTCTGTTTATGGATTTAATTAATATAAGTATTTTATAAGAGGGATTTAAGAAAAATTTTAACTTTTTCTTAATCCTTTTTAATTTTAGGAGATTATACTAGAGTCATCAAATAAAGAAAAACTCTAAGGAGAATCCTATGAAATTCAATCCAAATCAAAGATATACTCGTTGGTCTATTCGCCGTCTTAGTGTCGGTGTTGCCTCAGTTGTTGTGGCCAGTGGCTTTTTTGTCCTAGTTGGTCAGCCAAGTTCTGTACGTGCCGATGTGGTAAATCCGACCCCTGCCCAAGTCGTGCCAGATGCTACTTCGGTGAGTGAAAAGAGTGACTTACCAGCAGAACTTCTCAAAGAAGCAGTCGATACAGCTCTTCCTTCAGAACAGGTAGACTCAACACCTAAAGCAAGCTTGGATGCTACAAGCTCTCCAGAAAAAGTGAATGTAGCTGCTAAAGACCAAGTGGTAGCGCCAAAAGAAGAAGTGCAAGCAAAACCAGAATCTAAGAAAGAAACAGGAGATGCGCTTAAACCTGCGACAAATCCTGCGCCTACAGTTTCTGGACAAGACCGTGAAGCAAATGAAGCTCAACCAGCAACCACTCCAGCCGAAGTTCAAAAAGGCGTAGCCGACAATACCAAAGACACAGTAGATGTCCCAGCTACTTACTTGGATAAAGCAAATTTCCCAGGCCCATTCACAGCCGGTGTCAACCAAGTCATTCCATATGAATTCTTCGCTGGTGACGGTATGTTAACTCGCCTTATCTTGAAAGCTTCAGACAAGGCTCCATGGTCAGACAACGGCTCAGCAAAAAATCCTGCTCTTCCACCAGTAGAAAAATTGGGCAAAGGTCTCTACTTCTACGAAGTGGACTTGGCCGGTACTCAAGGTAAATCAGACAAAGAGCTTCTAGACCTCTTGAAACAGAATGGTACACAAAGCTACAAGGCAACTATCAAGGTTTATGGTGCGAAGGACGGCAAGGCCGATTTGAGCAATCTCGTAGCGACTAAGGATTTGACAGTAAATTTGAATGGCCTAACCACTCCAGCTGAAGTCCAAAAAGGTGTGGCTGACAACACTAAAGACACAGTAGACGTCCCAGCCACTTACTTGGATAAAGCCAATTTCCCAGGTCCATTCACAGCCGGTGTCAACCAAGTCATTCCATATGAATTCTTCGCTGGTGACGGTATGTTAACTCGTCTTATCTTGAAAGCATCCGACAAGGCTCCATGGTCAGATAACGGTTCAGCTAAAAATCCTGCTCTTCCACCAGTAGAGAAATTAGGCAAAGGCCTTTACTTTTATGAAGTAGATTTGGCAGGTACCCAAGGTAAATCAGACAAAGATTTGCTTGACCTCTTGAAACAAAACGGCACTCAAAGCTATAAAGCTACCATCAAAGTGTACGGTGCGAAAGATGGCAAGGCTGATTTGAGCAACCTCGTAGCGACAAAAGATTTGGATGTCAACTTGAACGGCTTAACCACTCCAGCTGAAGTGCAAAAGGGTGTGGCTGACAATACTAAAGATACAGTAGATGTCCCAGCTACATACTTGGATAAAGCCAACTTCCCAGGCCCATTCACAGCCGGCGTCAACCAAGTCATTCCATATGAATTCTTCGCCGGAGACGGTATGTTAACTCGTCTTATCTTGAAAGCATCTGACAAGGCTCCATGGTCAGACAATGGTTCGGCTAAAAACCCTGCTCTCCCACCAGTAGAAAAATTGGGTAAAGGCCTTTACTTCTATGAAGTAGATTTGGCAGGGACTCAAGGCAAATCAGATAAAGAGCTTCTTGACTTGTTGAAACAAAATGGAACTCACAGCTACAAGGCAACTATCAAGGTTTATGGTGCGAAGGACGGCAAGGCCGATTTGAGTAATCTTGTAGCGACTAAGGATTTGACAGTGAACTTGAATGGACATCAGTCTCTTACTCAGATGCAATCAGGTTTCGTCCCATCTTCTAATGGTTCAGCTATGCCGGCTCCAATGATGAATAGTCATCAAGATGCGTCTAAGATGAACGCTCAAATGCCAAGTGCCAATCAGGATGAGATGAAATCTAAAATGCCAGCTGCTAGTCAGGATAAGATGATGCCTAACAAAGAGCAAGACAAAACCATGAATGCTAGCCAGTCAATGGCAACACCAAGCATGAAACAAGATCAAGCTCCAGCAACCTCAAGCAAAATGTCTGATGAAGGCAAGATGGCATCTACTAACAAGGTATCAAGTCCAATGATGGATAATCAAATGAAAGAGCAAAAAGACATGCTTCCATATACTGGTGAAGCTCAAACCTCAATGGCTACTCTAGGATTATTTGGACTCGCCTTGGCAGGACTATTAGGTGGCCTCGGTTTGAAAGCTAAAAAAGAGGAAAATGACTAGTCTAGCTACAGACTTTCTATCTAGGATTTGAAAAATTCAGATATCGATTAGAATGTTCGTAAAGCGATTAAAATAGTGTTATACTATTGTGGTATAGCACTGTTTTTTTCAAAGGAGAGACAGATGGGAAAGACAATTTTACTCGTTGACGACGAGGTAGAAATCACAGATATTCATCAACGCTATCTGGTTCAGGCAGGTTATCAGGTTTTGGTGGCTCATGATGGAGTAGAGGCCTTGGAAATCTTCAAGCGAAAACCGATTGATTTGATTATTACAGATATCATGATGCCTCGGATGGATGGTTATGATTTGATTAGTGAGGTTCAGTATCAATCTCCAGATCAGCCTTTTCTCTTTATCACGGCTAAGACTAGCGAGCAGGATAAGATTTACGGCTTGAGCTTAGGGGCAGATGACTTTATTGCCAAGCCCTTTAGCCCTCGTGAGCTGGTTTTGCGTGTCCACAATATCTTGCGTCGCCTTCATCGTGGAGGTGAGACAGAAGTCGTCAGTCTCGGGGATTTACGGATGAATCACGGTAGCCATGAGGTCCAAGTCGGAGATGTGGCGCTTGATTTGACCGTCAAATCCTTCGAACTTCTATGGCTTTTAGCCAGCAATCCAGAGCGGGTTTTCTCTAAGACAGACCTCTATGAAAAGGTCTGGCAAGAAGACTATGTGGATGACACCAATACCTTGAATGTTCATATTCATGCTCTTCGACAGGAGTTGGCTAAACATGCTAGTTCAGAAACACCCACCATCAAAACCGTCTGGGGCTTGGGCTACAAAATTGAGAAAGCACGAGGTAGTTAATGAAATTAAAAAGTTATATTTTAGTGGGGTATGTCATTTCAACACTCCTAACGATTATCGTGGTTTTTTGGGCCATCCAGCGAATGCTAATTGAAGAAAGAGAAATTTATTTCCTAGTGGGTATGACTCTCGTGGCTAGTTTTATCGGTGCTGGGATCAGTCTCTTTCTCCTATCGCCGGTCTTTACTTCATTGGGCAAACTTAAGGAACATGCCAAGCGTGTAGCGGACAAGGACTTTCCTTCAAATCTGGAGGTTCAAGGCCCTGTAGAATTTCAGCAATTAGGCCAAGCTTTCAATGAAATGTCCCATGATTTGCAGGCCACCTTTGATTCCTTGGAAGAAAGCGAACGAGAAAAGGGCTTGATGATTGCCCAGCTATCGCATGATATCAAGACCCCCATCACTTCGATCCAAGCGACGGTAGAAGGGATTTTGGATGGGGTTATCAAGGAAGGAGAACAGGACCATTATCTAGCAACCATTGGGCGTCAGACGGAAAGACTCAATAAACTGGTTGAGGAGTTGAATTTTTTGACCCTAAACACAGCTAGAAATCAGGTCGAAACGACCAGCAAAGACAGCATTTTTCTGGACCAGCTCTTGATTGAGTGCATGAGTGAATTTCAGTTCTTGATTGAGCAGGAGGAGCGAGATGTCCATTTGCAGGTAATCCCAGAGTCTGCCCGGATTGAGGGAGATTATGCCAAACTGTCTCGTATCTTGGTGAATCTGGTCAATAACGCTTTTAAATACTCAGCTCCAGGAACCAAGCTGGAAGTGGTGGCTAAGCTGGAAAATAACCAGCTTTCAATCAGTGTGACCGATGAGGGGCAGGGCATTGCACCAGAGGATTTGGAAAATATTTTTAAACGCCTTTATCGTGTAGAAACTTCGCGTAACATGAAAACAGGTGGTCATGGCTTAGGGCTTGCGATTGCGCGTGAATTGGCTCATCAATTGGGTGGAGAAATTACAGTCAGCAGCCAGTACGGTCTCGGAAGCACCTTTACCCTCCTTCTCAACCTCTCTGGCAGTGAAAATAAAGCTTAGTAACCCCTTTACAAATTCAGCCATTCATGGTAAAATGGATTTTGTGTGAAATATCAGCAGGAAAGCATGAAGCTCGTCAACAGGTGTCTTATGATAAGTAACCTTGGCTGTTTAGGCGAAGGGCATCTGCACGAATCAGGGCTTTCTAAGTGACTATTTCCACCGAAATATTATTTATATCAGGAGGACATTCACATGTCACGTTATACAGGACCATCTTGGAAACAAGCTCGTCGCCTTGGCCTTTCACTTACAGGTACAGGTAAAGAATTGGCACGTCGTAACTACGTACCAGGACAACACGGACCAAACAACCGTTCTAAATTATCAGAATACGGTTTGCAATTGGCTGAAAAACAAAAACTTCGTTTCACTTACGGTGTAGGTGAAAAACAATTCCGTAACTTGTTCGTACAAGCTACAAAAATCAAAGGCGGAATCCTAGGTTTCAACTTCATGCTTCTTTTGGAACGTCGTTTGGATAACGTTGTTTACCGTCTTGGTCTTGCGACTACTCGTCGTCAAGCTCGTCAATTCGTAAACCACGGTCACATCCTTGTTGACGGAAAACGCGTTGATATCCCATCATACCGCGTAACTCCAGGTCAAGTGATCTCAGTTCGTGAAAAATCATTGAAAGTTCCAGCTATCCTTGAAGCAGTAGAAGCTACTCTTGGACGTCCAGCATTCGTATCATTCGACGCTGAAAAATTGGAAGGTTCATTGACTCGCTTGCCAGAACGCGACGAAATCAACCCAGAAATCAACGAAGCACTTGTCGTTGAATTCTACAACAAAATGTTGTAATATTTTATTGAATCAGATAGGCTTTGGAGCCTTGATATTAAGCACTTTGGGGCGCTTTCCCTTAGTGCTTTTTTTATTTTTACAATAGCTTTTAAGCATACAGCTATCAGTATCTATACGCGACTAGACCTGTATAGTTTAAAGTGATATAATAGTCTAAAGGAGGTGCTACCATGAATGTTTTAGAAAAAAACACACAGGTAAACTTTAAGACTAACAGAGACTTGTTAGAGAAGGCTAAAGCTATTATCACATCGCAAAATCTTGATATGACAGCCAGTTTTAACTTGTTTTTAGAACACATTGTAGAAAATAAAGCCTTGCCATTTGAAACTCAAGTAGACAAAGAAAGAGAAGAACTTCTATTAGGATTGCGTGCCGAAATTGCCCGTAGCTTTGAGGATTTAGAACATGGAAGGACTTACAGCCTTGATGAAGTGAGGGCTAACCTTGGAATTTAACGAGAACTCATATAGCCTGATTATCTCAGAAACGGTACAAGAACAGCTAAGAGGTATTAAAGATTATATCTCAGCTAACTACTTTTCAGAACAGGCAGGAGCAAACACAGTTAAGAATATTCTTTACGGTTTGGAGCGTCTTGAAGTTTTCCCGGAAGCAGGATTTGATGCTGATGAAAGAGTAGGAGGGATTATATACTCACCCCACAAAACCAGATGCATCATTTTAGGCGATTACCTAGCCTTCTATCATATTTTAGAGTATAGAAAAGCTGTCTTTGTATCAGATATTATTCATAGTAAACAGGACTACATCCGCTTGTTTAAGAAAAAATAGTGCATATTATTGGAGCCCACTGAAAAAATAGGTCTCTTACTTTTAATGAAATGAAAACCGAGGAATCTCTCGTTAATTTGAGCGAATTCCTCGGTTATTTTGTATTTATTAAGGTCATAATTCGTTTCATATTGACCAC
>NZ_JASHAX010000008.1:0-67227 GCF_047464945.1 Streptococcus mitis
GAACCACGATATCATACAAACTAGAATAAGGACTGACATCCATAGTTAACTGATTATCAAGCATCATCTCACCTCATCTCTAGTATAACAAAAAAGCCATCAATTTGATGACTTTTTCAGTAGGCTCCACTAAGGTTCATGGCTCTTTTTACATAATCAAACTCCTGATAACCCGAGAGCAGGATATAGGCAGCATCTGGTAAGATCTCTTTCATTTCCCGAATCATATCAAGTCCTGTTTTGTCGGGCATATTGACATCGGAAATGATGACATCGACAGGATTTTCCTGAACATATTCTAGAGCTTCATCGGCATGACTGGCTGTTGCGACGACCTCCATATCCCACTTATCAAAGGGAATCAAACGTTTCAGACCTTCTGTCACCATGTACTCATCATCTACTAATAATACTTTATACATTTTCTCCCTTTCTACTCATCTTGAATTGTAATACGATACTGAACACCTGCTTGCTCTGCAGACTCTACACTAATGGCATAGCGATTCCCAAAATAGAGCACAAAACGCTCATGTACATTGGCAATCCCGATAGACTGCCTTTGATCACTGTAACTGGCTTGGTGTTCAAAGTTTCTCTGACTTAATTTTTCTCGGATATTTGCCAGCTTTTCAACCGACATTCCTCTACCATTATCGACCACCAAAATTTCCACAAAACCATCCTGTTTAAGAGCCTTGATGCTAATCACATTATCTGTCCGTCTGTGGTCAACACCATGCGCGAAATAATTTTCTACCAGCGGTTGCAAGGTAAACTTGGGAATCTTCATATTCTCTAACTCTGGATCTATCTTGAAACCATAGGCAATGGACTTGGGATAGCGAACCATGCAGAGATAGCTATATTTACGGCAAAATTCTAATTCCTGTTTGAGAAGAGTTTCTCTTTCGTCGGAAATATTGTTACGCAAGAGACTACTGAACTCATAAATGATATCTGCTAACTCATCTTGACTCTGCATAACTGCATACATGCGCAAGAACTCTAGCGTATTGTACATGAAATGAGGATTAATTTGAGCCTGCAAGGCTCGCATATTGGCATCTTTTTGACTAAGCTCTAATTGGTAAATATCATGGATATTCTTTTCCAATCGATCCAACATATCATTGGTGGTCTCTGCGATTAAAAGCAATTCCTGATCCTTTTCAAGCGTATCAATGCGAAGACCTTCTTGTCCTTGGGCAATAGCATGTATGGAATCCACCAAATCCACTACCTGCTTTTGATAATTAGCAAAGGTCTGCCTCAAAGTCAGATAGAGAATGACAATAAAGAGAAGGCTCAAACCCACAATCAAAGCAGAGCTAGCCACTGTTTCTTGTAAAACAAAGTTTTTAGGAACTGCCACCTGAACCTGGTAGCCATGAGAGGTCACACCAACAAACCAGTTCTCATGCTCCCTATTGACCCTCTCACCAATATGAAAAATCTCCGTATCAAAAGGCGATGTCACAGTCACAGCCATCGGGATATGACCTCGGGTATTGTCTACAGCATGGTATAAGATTTCTGGATCCAAGGAAATATAAACAACCCCTATAGATTGATCCGTCGCTGGGTCTAAAATAGGAACTCCAAAACTATTGGCCTCTGGTTTAAAGCCTTCCGCAAGTACCGAATGACCACCTCTCTCATTTCTGCTCGAAACATAAACTTCTTTAAAGTCCTGCAAGACGATTGCAACATCCGTTATATAGTCATTCTGGACATAAAGATCATCAATATTTTCATACAGAGAAATAGAAGTTGACGAAGCCGCTTGATGCTCCAACAGCCAATAAAAATACTCAGAAGTTGACAGGCTAAAGTACTTATAAACCCCTTGTATCCGGTCTTGATTGGCTACTAAATCTTGCGCTAGCTGGGCTGACTCGCGATAATAATATTCCACCTCTTCGACTGTTCGAGTAGTTACACGCTGAGCTACTCTCTGAGCTTCCTTTTCCCGTGAATCCCAGTCGGCGTAAGAGAGTAAGATTGCAAAACTCGCAATAATAATCATCATAACTGAACTATAGGTTCTCAGAAGCGTATGTAGCCAAAACTGCTTCATTCTATTTTGTCGCCAATTTTTCATGGATACTTTCATAGACCGGTTCCAACATATCACTGATAAAGAAATGCCACATCCCAATTCCTACAAAGAAGAGAAGAGCAGGCATATAGTAACCAATTGCCACAAGTAGCACTGTCCCAAGGAGAACCTTGGCCACAGCCGCTAAGCTCATAAAGATGCCAATCAAGGATAGTTTGAGACTATTTCGATAGGACAAATCAAAATAAACTTGTAATTTCAAAGATACTGTATAAGCCAAAAAGATCAGGGCAACTACTAGGACATTCAAAAAGGTCGCAATCAAATGAATAATAGTCTGATGAGGCAATTGCACCAAGAGATACAAGCCATAGACCAAAACTAAATCCACTCCTAAAAAGCTATAAAAAATCAGGTTGCTTGAAACAAAATTTTGCTTATAAAGAGACCAAGCCTCCTTCAAACTGTATTCCCGAAAGCTATAACCATGTTCTGCATACAAGCTCATCAAGGTGGCACTAGCCGGCGCTAGACCAAGGATAATCCCTCCCACCAAGGTTAATAACCAAAAGAAGGCTGTCGCAATCATCCCTAAAAAGAAACGATTAAAGACAAAGTCTAAAAATCTCCCCATGATATCCTCCTAAAAATAACTATGAAACTATTATATCATATTTCAAGCGTTTTCAAAAAATTCTAGTGCCCATTTACAATCCCATCAAACCGTGATACAATGAGAATTGTGAAAAAATGATCAGGAGACAATTCATGAAGAAATCTATCTTAACTACACTGCTTTTTGCAGTTCTTTACTTCCTCTGCATGGGGATTGGTGTCCTTTTGGGCAATCTCTTTGACCAAACTGGAAACATGTTTTATGCGCCTGCTTTTACTGCCCTTGTCGGCGGTAGCGTCTATATGATTCTGGTCGCAAAAGTTCCGCGCTTTGGAGCCATTACCACTATCGGCCTTGTCATCGCCCTCTTTTTCTTGGGAACTAAACACGGTGCTGGTGCCTTCCTTCCTGGAATTATCTGTGGTCTGCTAGCAGATGGAGTAGCTAACCTAGGAAAATACAAGGACCAAACAAAGAATTTCCTTTCTTTCATACTCTTTGCCTTTAGCTCAACTGGTCCAATCTTACTTATGTGGATTGCCCCCAAAGCCTATATAGCAACCCTTCTAGCAAGAGGAAAATCCCAAGAATATATCGACCGTATCATGGTTGCTCCAAATCCTGGAACCATCCTTCTATTTATCGCAAGTGTTGTCATCGGAGCCCTAGTGGGGGCCTTGATTGGACAAGCCTTGAGTAAAAAATTTGCACAGAAAATCTGATTACTAAAAAAGAGCCACACGGCTCTTTTTTATTTATGGCTCAATTTCTTGGTCAAGAAGTCTCCCAAGAATTGGATTGCAAAGATAATCAAAATGATAATGATAGTTGCCAAGATGGTCACATCGTGATTGTAGCGGTTAAATCCATAAGCGATGGCTACGTTACCAATACCGCCAGCTCCAACCGCACCAGCCATAGCTGTTTCACCAACAAGGGAAATCAAGGTCACAGTCGTCACACGGATCAAATCTGGAAGACCTTCTAGTAAGCCTGATTTTCCTAGGTTAAAATTTTTTACCCGAAAAACTTCTTTTTTCTAGTGATAAAATCAACCCTATCACACTCACTACCAAAAACACCCACCAACAAAGCCTGATATCTTGTAAAGCTAAGAAGGAAAATACAGACATCCCCAAGGGTAATGTTAGGGAAAAAATCATACTCAAGAGATTATTACTTCTAGCTAATACATCCGCACTCAAATTAGACAGTAACAGAGTATCTAATTTAGGCATTGATTTCGACATCAAATACATGACAAAAGCTAAGCAAGCAACACCTACTAGAGGAGAAAAATCTAAAATATTAGCAGTAGCAAGTAATACAAACAGAATTGCATTGAGCGATAGCAATCTTGAAAACGACCATTTACCAAAATAATCATGGGGAGTTAGGCTACCAATAATAGCTCCTCCCAAGCTAACACATTCAATTAAAAATAGGGCTTGAGCATAGCTGAGATGATAGATAGTATGGTCTAATAAGTAAAAGTGATAAATACCTCCAACAGCTCCTCCCAAAGTATTCATTACCAAAATGACAAGGATTATTTTAAGCAATGATTTACTTTCTCTCTGTCTAAAGATATCATCCATGTCCGCATAGATTGCCTTAACTTGTTGAAGTAAACTAATCGACTTATCCTCTACACTTACAGACAAATGAGTCAATTCTCTTCTATTTTTGAATAAAATGAGAGAAGATAGTAAAAAGAAACCAGCATTCACAATCGCAACAAAAGAAAAATTTTGATGACTGGTTGTGAGTAACCACACTCCTAAGGCTTGACCTCCTAGATTTGATAAATAGGAAACAAACTGAGTAAAGGAATAAGCTTCATAGAGCTTATCTTCTGAAATATTATGCTGGATAATCGGCATACGAAGGCCTGCTGTGTAATCTGATAAAATATCCGAACAGATATTAATCATACAGATAAAAGCAAACGTTACGAAGTTCGGGTCATGAATCACACTAGCAATCAAAAGAAATAGTAGACTTTGCACACAACCAACCCAGATAATTGTCCCTGCTTTATTCCGAGTATGATCAGCCTTAATCCCAACATAAAAAGTAAATAGAAAAGGTAAAATCGTAATCATATTCGCCATAAATACAGCTATATTTTTAAAGGGTAGACTCGCAGCATAAACGATAAATACCAGATTATAAATATAAGCTCCACTTGAGCTTAAAAACCTCGATAAGGTAAGTATCCTAAATAAATGATGTTTTAAGAATAGTCTCATAACAGACCTCCTTGGCAATCCAGTAAACTATCAATCTTCACTCTAGGAATAAGATTTTCTGTATTTAACCCCACGTCCTTTAGAATAGAACTAGTTATTAATAATTCTTTTGCTACTACAATAAATTCATTATTAGGAAAATATTTGTTAACTGCTAACAGAGTATCTGCTAACCCATCCATTCCCATCCAATATCCAGAAAACTGAGCATACTCAACCAATATACTCGAACTCAGATCCAAAATAATATCTTTGTATTTAAATGGATCAATATATAACAACATTCTTATGACCCCAGATGTTCCATCTAACAAATAAGGAGAAACTGTTGTGGTAGAATTTTTCAAAAATTTTCTACCACCTATGTCTAACAGATTAGATAATACAATCTCAATACCTCTACTTATAGTATATCTGCTGAAAGAAATTTTATGTAAAAAAATTAAAAATCCCGATAAACCATTTAAACCATAAGTATTAAAACTATCAAATATATCCAACGATTCATCAGAGGTTATATCTATACTTTCTGTAAAATCAAATCTTGACTCTAATAAATTCAGAAATTCTTCGTCACTTAGTGGTATAAATGCCGTACTTGAGGACGTAATTTTTGTTTCTTTCTGTCTCTCTGCATATATATTTGAAAATATTTTTTTAGCAGTATGTATATCTGGATTATCACTAAATAGATAATTTATTAGAATATCTATGTTCGTTACTATTCCTTTTTGAAGAAGTAATTCTTTTACTTTATTAGTTTTTAAAGCTTCTTCTTCTCTCAAGTGTAATCTCCCCAGTAAAAATAACATCAAGTTTGCAACTTTATAACAATCTGCTTTTTTACCTTCTATACAATTCCATTTTTTTAAACAAATGTCATTATAAATACCTACTGTCGGAGATTCAGATGATTGATATGAGTTTTCTAAGTCAATAAAATACAAATCTAACATTTCTGTAATCAGAATATTATCTGAATGAATATCATTCAACACAATATTTTCTTTATGAAAATATTCAACCACTTCAATTATTTTTTCAAAAATTCTTAATAAAGTAAGAAAATTGGAGTAATTTTTAATAATGTCACTACTAGAATAAGAATATAAGTTATAATCATCTACAAAATCTTTTAATGTGTAGCCGTCTATAAATTCATAAATAAAATATCCATTTGTCCATTCATTAATATTTTCAAGCGATTTGGGAATATATTTGATTAGCTTCTTAGATAACTCCCACTCTCTTTCTCTAAACTCCCTCTTTTCTACATTTATATATGATAAAACGAAATTACGGCATTCCTTTATCACAACTTTCCTATTATATTTTTTTGAATTAGCTAAATAGATATTACCGCCATTACTAGATTTTATTATTGAATTTATTTCATAATTATTAGACATGTATGTATCTTCAAATATTTGAGGTTCTTGAATATCTTCAATCCATTTAGGTAAGTCAAAATAAGATTTTTGATAATCTTGCCAAACTTCCCCATCTGGTCCATACATACTAGGTAAGCCGTCAATTAAATGCGCTTCATTAACAATATTACATCCAAATCTGTAGAAAATATTATTTGAATTTTTATATTTTCTATCACTTAGTATATAAATACCTTGGAAATCACAAGGTATTTTTTGATAAAGCTTTTCAAGTAAATCTATACAGTGATCTCTATTCTTTGGATAAATAGTTATAAACTTCCCTGATTCTGCAGATGATTCATTTTCTGAAAAATTTTTATAAATTTTATCAAAGTCAGACAAACATTTATACATAGTTCTTTCTCGTTCTAGCAACTTACTAACTATATCAAATACTTGTGTATAATTCTTTATAGTAGCAGAAATATGAATTTTAAAACCAAATTCTTCCAATTTATATAAATTATCATTATAGTATGTGAAGTCCATTCTATCCATAGTTCACCTTTTTACAAATAGATAAAGGAGTATGATATACAAATCTATACTCCTTATAAAATATTGCCAATCTGAGTTCATTATCCTTTATGAACTGAACATTTGTAAGTAGCTACAAATTCTTTGACTGGTTCTGCATGTTTTGATGCAGTCATTGCAAATTTTGTCATTTCTGTTACCTCCTTTGTTTTATGGAACCAGTATAACAAAAAAAGTGGGGCTCCCCACTTTTTTGTAATATATTTTTTCTGAAAATAGAAACTCTAGCGCCTAGAAACTACTAATTATCAATCCATCTACAAGGCTATTTATTTTTCATCAGTCGATGTAACGAGAATATATTACAAATCTTTATTTGAAAGCTGATTTGCAAAATAGTTTTCATAGTATCTTGCACCATCTACATACTCTAAATCTTGTAAGATTGTAATGCCTCTCTGGATTTTTTCAAGACCCTTATTTTTTACATTAAAAATAGTATCATAATACCCTTTAGCAATCATATAAATGATTTTAAGATAAGCTTGAGATTCTGGCAATTCTCGTTTTTCAATCTGAAAGATAAAATAATCTGCTTTTAATTTATCCTTTTCCTCTATCGCTTTAAAGAGTCCATTAATTAAAATGGTGTCAATACCAACTTTGTTACTAGGTAAAGAGCCTAATAAATCCGTCTTTTGCAACATCTCCCTAGAATATTTAAAATAGAGGGGCAGAGGAAACAAAGTAGAAATCGTTGAAAATAGTTCCAATTCATAATTTCCCCAGATGTCAATAGTAAAAAAATAGTCATAGAGAAAAGTCAATTCTTCATCCGTTGCTCTTATTTCTGAATCAAAAAACACAAGAAGGCTTTTGATACGAATCATTTGTAAAAGATAGCTTGTTTCACCACTTGATCTATACTTTTGAGTCGTCTCTTCATACAAGGAATGGAGAGAATCAATCCCTTCTCTATCATATAAATCCCAAAGATTTTCTTGAAAAGCCAAAACCTTTTTCTGAGAAAAACCACGTACCAAGTACATAAATTCATTCAAATCAGAGTGGATGTTATCTAAGGCAGTAATCAATTTCATAGATGATAGGTCTGCTTCTCCACGCTCAAATTTGCTCAGCATGGAATAAGTAAACTCTCCTCCCGTCGCCTCCTGTAGAGATACATTCCGACTCTTTCTCAATTCTTTAAAAACTTCTCCCAGATTTTGCATATTGACTCCCCACAATTCTTAACTCTCTTACTCATAAAAGTAACGGTTGATAGCAACCAGTACAGAAAATTTCAAGTCTTGACTATAACGACAACTCCTATGAATGATGTACAGATGGCCTAGTTCTCTTTATTTATGGCTCAATTTCTTGGTCAAGAAATCTCCCAAGAATTGGATTGCAAAGATAATCAAAATGATAATGATGGTTGCCAAGATAGTTACATCGTGATTGTAGCGGTTAAATCCATAAGCGATGGCTACGTTACCGATACCACCAGCACCAACCGCTCCAGCCATAGCTGTTTCACCAACAAGGGAAATCAAGGTCACAGTCGTCACACGAATCAAATCTGGAAGACCTTCTGATAGGTAAACACCCACGATATCCCAGAATGTCGCTCCGCTCGCTTGAGCCGCCTCAATAACACCACCATCTAGCTCAGCCAATACCACCTGTACTTGACGGGCAAAGAAGGCAAAGACTGCAAAAGATAGGGGTACAATAGCCGCATTTGGACCAATGCTTGTCCCTACGATTAGATGGGAGAAGGGTGACAAGACTGCCAAGAGAATGATAAATGGCACCGCACGGAAAATAGAGGTAATCTTATCCAAAATCCAGAAAACGACCTTATTTTCCAAGACACCACCTGGCGCTGTCAAGACAAGGAAAAGACCGGCTACCAGTCCCAAGAACCCTCCGATGATGAAGGAAAGAACTGTCATATAAAGGGTTAAGTAGATGGCTGTTCCCCAGCCTGCTTGACCAGCCCAGCCCATTTTATAAACATTTGGTAAATAGGTTTGAATCAATGATTCCATCTTACTGTCCTCCCTTCAATACTTTTAGTTGTACGCCTGCTTGACGAATGGCTTCTTGGGCGCCTGCCAAAGCTGCTTTTTCACCTGACAAGACCACAACTAATTCTCCAACAGGAGTTCCATCGAGTATTTCGATATTTCCATAGAGGATATTAGCCGTTACTTGATAATGCTTGTACAATTCATTCAAAAGTGGCTCGTCTGTTGAAGCACCTGCATACTTGAGTTGCACCAAAAGGCTGTTTTCAGACAAGTGTTCCACGATTTCTTGCTTCTCGATTTTGACCATGGCTTCGTCAATACCTGTAGCTGTTGAGATAAAGTCTTGAGTCAAAGGTTGTTTAGGATCTGAGAAGATTTCAAGGACACTACCCTCTTCAATTAAATGCCCATCCTGCATAACTGCCACACGGTTGGCAATGTCTTTGACAATCTGCATTTCATGCGTAATCAAGACAACAGTTAAGCCTAATTTTTGGTTCAAATCTTGCAACAAGGTCAAAATCTGCTTGGTTGTCTTAGGGTCAAGGGCAGAAGTTGACTCGTCTGAAATCAAGATTTTTGGATCATTTGCCAAGGCACGCGCAATGGCCACACGCTGTTTTTGCCCTCCAGATAGTTGTGAAGGGTAGTTTTCAGCACGGTCCGCCAAACCAACCAAGTCCAACAACTTGGCTACTTTAGCCTTCTTTTCTTCCTTGCTGAGTCCAGAGTGTTTGAGGGCAAAAGCCACATTCTCCTCTGCTGTCTTTTGGCTCATCAGGTTAAAATGCTGGAAAATCATTCCGATATCTTGACGTTTACGACGCAACTGCTCTGCCGTCAAGGTCACCTTGCCATCAAAAATCACATCGTCGTCAATGGTGATTTTCCCTGCAGATGGTTTTTGCAAGAGGTTAATTACCCGTACAAGGGTTGATTTACCTGCTCCAGAATATCCAACGATTCCGTAGATATCCCCTTCTTGGATGTGAATAGTCACATCCTTGACCGCTGTGATGGTTCTCTTCTTCTGATGAAAAGTCACATCGATCTGATCTAACTTGATAATATCTCTACTCATAGCTTCTAATCAGCTCCTCTACTAATTCAATATGGGTGTAATAATCGGCGATTCGCACATTCTCATCTCCACCGTGGTCTCGACTATTGGCATTTCCTAGACCGAAGGCCACCATTGGCACCTCTAGGGCATCAAAGACCGTATGCATAGGCCCTGTCCCCGCTGTCGTCGGCAAGACTGAAACGCCCTGTGGATAGAATTTCTTGGCCAACTCGATCACATTAAGAATGGCTGGCGCGCTCATATCGCTTCGATAGCTCATCTCTCCCAAGGTATAGTATAATTCTACCTTATCAAAGCCATTTTTGTCTAGCTGTTTCCGAATTTTTTCCAGAACATCATGCGGTTCTAGACCAGGAACCAAACGAACTTCTAGCTTAGCGCTAGCTTCTGCAGGTAATATCGTTTTAACTCCTTGCCCTTGATAACCTGCCTGAATCCCTTCGATATTAAGGGCTGGTTCAAAAAAGAAACGTTTTAGAAAGGCTGCACGCTCCTCTTGTAAGAGAGACAATTCCAAACCATAAATCTGGCTGATTTCCCCTGGATTTCGTTGGGCGTAAGTATCCACCAAGGCCAATTCACGTTCATTTGGTTCTTGCACTTCTTCGTATAAGCCTTCAACCAAGATACGGCCATCTGCAGCGCGAAGAGACTGTAAGGCTTGGAGGAGATACCAAGGAGCTGATTCCACAACCCCACCATAACTAGAGTGAATATCGACATCAGCGCTTTTTACCTTGGCATCAAAGGTCACAATCCCCTTATTTCCACCAGAAATTTCCAGCTGTTCCAAGGCATTTTTAGTCCCTTGTTCCCAGACCAACAAATCTGCACCACGGAGTTTGTCCGCATGTTTTTCCAGATACTTATCTAGGTCTGTCGAGGCCGATTCCTCCGCACCCTCCATGATAAAACTGATATTGACAGGCAGATCATCATGGTGCTGCATATATTTTCTCAAAGCACTCAAACGAGCTGTGATATGACCCTTGTCGTCATCAACCCCACGCCCATACATGAAGCCATTGCGCACTGAAAGCGTAAAGGGATCCTCTGTCCAGACCTGATCCCCATCCGCTGGTACAGTGTCATAGTGGTTATAGAAAATCAAGGTTTTGGCATCTGGGCGCGAACTCTTGAAATGAGCCATGACAAAAGGCGCCGTGTAAGTCTCATCAATCTCCACTTCAGCCCCAACACGCTTGAAAATCTCACCCAGATAGTTGGCAACTTCTTTGAGACCCACCTGTTGGGCAAAGACCGACTTCTTAGAAATCAAGGTACGCAAAACCTCAAAATAGTGCTGGGCTACATGATCCTTTTCAAATTTTTCAATCTGTTCTTGTTCGCTAGGAAAAACCATATTCTCTCTACCTTTCTATGAACTACTCTTCCTGACAATCCATGCTCTATACAAAAGCAAGAGGTGGAATTTTCTCTCCCACCTCCCTGTTTCTTATTACCAAACTGGTTGATCCAAACCGTCTGATGTTTCTTCGATAACTTTTTTCACGTCATCTGTGTGGTAAGCTGCGATCACTTTCTTGATAGCATCAGCTTTTGGTGATGTTTCCCAATCTTTTTTCGCAACGATGATGTTGTACCATTGTTTTGAATTTTCATCAGCTTGTTCTTTGAAAAGTGCTTTCTTGTAGTCCAATTTTGCTTCTGTAACGAAGGTATTGTTTACAACGGCAGCGTCAACTGATGACAATGAACGAGCTGTTTGGCTAGCGTCCAATTCAGTGATTTTCAAGTTCTTTGGATTTTCTTTGATGTTAGCAACTGTTGCAAGAGCAGTTCCTGACACGTCCAATTTAATCAAGCCAGCTGATTGAAGCAAGTAAAGCGCACGGCTTTCGTTTGTAGCGTCGTTCGGTACAGCGATTTCTCCGTTTGCTGGGATGTCTTCTACTTTAGTGTACTTGTTGTCACTTCCATTCAAACCTGAGTAAAGGCGAATTGGAGAGATGTAAGTATCTGCAATCGCTACAAGGTCTTTTCCGTTTTCTTTGTTCCAGTTGTTCAAGAAGTTATAGTGTTGGAAAGCGTTCAAGTCTACTTCACCATCAGCAGTTGCCTTGTTTGGTTGTGAGTAGTCTGTGAACTCTGTAAATTCCAAGGTAATTCCGTCTTTTTTAACCAATTCTTGGATTTTGTCCCAACGTTTTTCTTCAGAACCGCTACGGTTAACAGTTGCGATTTTGATAGTTGTTGCATTGTCTGCTTTCTTTTCTGAGTTTCCGCAAGCTGCAAGAGCCAAACCTGCGACTGCAGCAAGGGCTGCTACACCAAGCCATTTTTTAATTTTCATGATTCTTTCTCCTTAAAAATAATACCGTACTAGTATCTCACAATTTGTTTGATTTCACAAATTGTTATTATGTAGTCAGATATATAGTTTAAAACTATATCCTTAAAAACTGAGAAATCATCCACCTTATTCAGAATGGATGATTTCAAAAAATTATTTAATATCAGCTTCTGCTGGTAGGTAAGTGTCTCCGAAGAATTGTTTAGACAATTTTTCAAGAGTTCCGTCTTTGTAGAGTTCTTGGATACGTTTGTCTACAAATGTTTTCAACTCATCTTGACCTTTAGCAAGAAGTGGGTAAACATAAGGTTGTTGGTCGCTTGGAAGTTCGATCACTTTCAAGTTGTCCAAACCTTGGTCCTTGATGACTGTTTCAACACCGATTTTATCAAAAATCTTGTAGTCAAACTGGCCATCGCTCAAGCGTCCCATGATTTGTTGGAAGTCCGCTTTAGTATACTTTAGGACAGTTGGATTATCTGAGTGTTGTTTGTTGTAGTCTTCTAACTGTTTAGCAGAAGTTGTCCCTTGAACAACTTCTGTTGATTTTCCACCGATATCATCAAGCGATTTGATGCTAGGGTCATCTTTTTTCACTACAAGAACGTTAGGGTTTTTAGCAGTTGGAGCTGCATAAAGGTATTTTTCAGCACGTTCTTTAGTGTAGCTGATGTTGCTAACAGCCATATTGTAACGGTCGGCATCAAGTCCTGCAAAGACTCCTGACCACTCTGTCTTCTCAAACTTGACATCATACTTGTCAGAGTCTTTAAAGATAGCGCGAACCACTTCAATTTCGTAACCAGTCAATTCGCCATTTTCTTCATAGTTGAATGGTTTTGGTGTAGCATTAGTTGCAACGATAATTTCTTTCTTGCTAGCTGCTTCTCCTTCTTTCTTAGCACCACCTGAGCAAGCCGCAAGCACACCTGCAGCAACAAGTCCTAAGGCAGCAAGAGATGAGTATTTAACGATTTTTTTCATGTCATTTCCTCCAAAATAGAATACCTTATAATCTTAACAGAAAAAGACCATTTACGCCATTATATGATATCTATCTCTGTGATAGGTTTTCTTTATGGCTAATTTAAAAGACCAGACGCAAGACGGCAATCAAGACCACTCCAAAGAGAACCGTTCCGACTAGATTGCGGTAACGAAAGGCTACCCAAGCTGTTGGAAAGACTGCTAAGAAGTCCAACCACTTGATTTGAGGAAGACTCCCAACCTTGCCTGTCACTACGCTTGAAAGAATCAAGGCAAAGATAATAGAAACGGGCAAGAACTTCAAAAAACGCTCAACGATTGCAGGCAAACCCTTATACTTGACCAAGATGAAGGGAATCATACGGGGAATCCAAGTCACCAAGCCAGAGAAAATAACTGCTAATAAAAGATACTTACTGACCATCTAAAACCACCCCCATTGTACAACCAAGTAGCGTCGCAAACAGAACAGCTAGCGACTGAGACACCACTGTTAAGAGTAAAAAGAAGGACACCGCAACAACTGCTAGGATAATGAGCAGATTGCGGACAGGAATCCGTCTTTGCATAATCTGGAATTGCGAAGCAAAAATCCCGATGAACATCCCAACCAAAGCAAAGTCCAGCCCAAAGATTTCTGGATTTGGCAGCAGGGCACCTAGAGCTGTTCCAACCACTGTCCCCACAAACCAAGCCACATAGCTGTTGAGATTGTTTCCGTGCATCCACATAGGATTGACCTTGTCTGTATGGGCCAATTCACCCATCAAAACGCCGTAAGTCTCATCTGTCAAGAGGCTAGACATACCGATATTTTGCCAGAGACTGGTATGACGGAAATAGGTTGACGCATGCAAGCTCAACAAAAAGAGACGCAAATTGATTAGAAAAACCGTCATAGCAATAGCTGCCACAGGAGCTTGAACCGCAATCAGTGCCAACATGGCAAACTGGGCACTCCCAGCATAAACAAAGAGGCTCATCAAGCCCATCTCTACAGGTGTCACATAGGGCGCACCAATAATCCCACAGGCAAGGCCAATACTGACATAACCAAGGGCCGTTGGCATGGCTGCCTGTGCCCCCTCCCAGAATCCTTTTTCTTTCATCTTTCTCCTCATATTGTCTTAATAAATGGGCTGAAAAGGCTCCAGCCACAGCATGAACTATTATAACACATTCAGGAAAGAGAAAAAAGTCTGTTGATTGTAATCAGACAGACTCCATTTTATTCCATAGTATCAAAAGCGAGACTTGGTTTTGCATTGAGATCCAAGCTTGCAAAGTTTTCTTTGTTCCACTCGCTGACGCTGGCGTAGGCAATCATACCTGCATTGTCTCCGCAGAGGCGCAGTGGTGGGATGATAACCTTGACATCTGTGATTTCAGCTGCTAGGCGTTCTCTGAGGCCTTTATTGGCTGCCACGCCACCTGCCACAACTAGAGTTTTAACAGGGTATTTCTCCAAAGCCTTCTTGGTTTTTGCCATGAGAATATCCAGGACAGCTGCTTGGAAGGAAGCACACAAATCCTCTGTAGACAGACTTTCTCCCTTTTGCTCAGCATTGTGATGAAGATTGATAAAGGCAGATTTCAAACCTGAAAATGAAAACTCCAGATTATCTTCCTTAATCATGGCACGAGGAAAATCATAAATATCCTGTCCCTGATGAGCTAGCTCGTCAATCTCACGACCGGCAGGATAGGTCAAGCCCATGACACGGCCGACCTTATCATAGGCCTCACCAACCGCGTCATCTCGCGTTTCCCCAACAATCTTGTAGTCACCAGCCTCAGAAACATAAACCAACTCTGTGTGTCCACCGCTGACCAAGAGGGCTAGCAAGGGAAACTCCAAAGGCTCCACGCTCTGAGCTGCCATGAGGTGACCAGCCATGTGGTTAACAGGGATAAGTGGAAGTCCATGTGCCCAAGCAAAGGCCTTAGCAGCTGACAAGCCAACTAGCAAGGCTCCGACCAAGCCTGGTCCATAGGTAACAGCCACAGCTGTCACGTCCTCTTCGGTAATCCCTGCTTCTGCCAGAGCCTCCTCGATACAGGCTGTAATGACCTCGACATGGTGACGACTGGCTACTTCAGGCACTACGCCCCCAAAACGTTTGTGACTCTCAATTTGACTAGCAATGACATTGGACAAGAGCTCATCGTCGTTTTTCAAGACGGCGACACTGGTCTCATCACAGGATGTCTCAAATGCCAAAATATATCTATCCTTCATCTATTTCTCTCTTCATGATGATGGCGTCCTCGACTGGATCATGGTAGTAGGCTACTCTCTCCGCGATGACTGCCATTTTTTCTTTCTTGTAAAATGCTTGCGCTCGGTGATTTGACTTTCTGACTTCGAGGAAAATCTCCTTGTCTGTCGGTAATTGAGCAAACAAGGCTGACGCAATTCCCTGACCCTGATAGTCTCCTTTAACAGCGATTTGCAGGACTTCTGCCTCAAAGATATTTTCCTGCACAGCTAGAAAGCCAATCACTTCTGCCCCATCATACGCCAGAGCATACCAAGTCTGGTCTTGGGACAGGTCTGCTTGGATTTGTTCCAGAGTCCAAGGACTGACTGGGTAAACAGCTGCCATGACAGCGTAGATGTCTTGAGCCAAGTCAGGTTGCTGTTGGATTCGTTTGATTTCTATCATAGGCGTTTAATGTAAGACTCGCCAGATTCAGTGTGATTCTTGAGCCAGTTTTCCTCAGCCTCGACACGCTTGAGGTAGTTCGGCACAAAATCATGCAAGGAGTCTGCTTCCTTGTCCCAGGCCCAGAGAGCTAGATTAGCTGCATTTGGCAAGGTTTCTTTGAAATTAGTCCTTGGCAAGTGTTCTTGAATCTGCTCCACAAAGGGGGCAACTTCTCCGACAAAGGTTACCTGACTAGCCCCCTTGATTAACTCAATCACTCGCTCAAAAGGCAGGTGTGCTTCTGGCATGACAGGTTTGGCATTTTCATAAAATCCCGCATAGACATTGTTGCGACGTGCATCCATCAAGGGAACGAACAAGCCCTCTTGTTGGTATGGCACCAGAGCCAAGAGACTCGACATACCAACCAACTCGATGTTCAGAGTGTGAGCTAAGGTCTTGGCAGTTGCTACCGCAATTCGCAAGCCTGTGTAGCTACCAGGTCCTTCTGCTACCACGATTCGGTCCAAATCCTTGGGCGTCCAGTCTAAACTTGCCATCAAAAAATCGATGGCAGGCATGAGGGTAATACTGTGATTTTTCTTGATATTAATCGTCGTCTCGGCAAGAACCTGCTTGTCCTCTAAAATCGCGAGAGAAAGCGCCTTGCTGGACGTATCAAAAGCTAATACTTTCATAACATATTCCTATCTTTTGGTCTGCTTACTATTATACTACAAAAGCTGGCACATGGAAATTTTCTTTATCCCCAAACAAAAAATGCCCCAACATGGGCAGGGCATCTAAGCATTTAATCCAAAGTAAAATACAAACCAAACTACATAGGTAACAAGGAGAAGAAAAAGCGAGTAGAGGAGCACAAAACTAATCTTCCATAAGAACTTGCTTTGTCGTTGTTCCAGTTTGGCAAATAGAAGATTCCCCGCATAAACGCAAGCAACAAAAACAATAAAAGCCACCAAGCGAGCTCCGATAGCAAAAGCAAATAAGTTATACATAGGGCAACCTCCTTGACTTAAAATCTATATGGAATTATGACAAGCGATAAATTTCACTTCCATTATCAAGATAACATATTTTCTTTATTTTTGCAAGCGCTTACTAAAGAAATCGTCCTGTGACTTTCTCGTTTCCGTCTTTTACTAATTTTTCATTTTGTGGTATAATTGAAATAATTGTAACGAATCAAGGTCAATCTAGACACAAAATGGAATGAAATCAAGCAAATCTATGCTAAAAGTTTGGAATAAGCTGACCTGTAAATAGAAAGGAACTATATGATTTACAAAGTTTTTTATCAAGAAACAAAAGAACGTAGCCCACGCCGTGAAACAACACGCGCACTTTACCTAGACATCGATGCCAGCTCAGAACTTGAGGGTCGTATCGCTGCTCGCCAACTTGTCGAAGAAAATCGCCCAGAGTACAATATCGAGTATATCGAACTCTTGTCTGACAAATTGCTAGATTACGAAAAAGAAACTGGCGCCTTCGAAATTACGGAGTTCTAATATGGCCTATACTCTTAAACCTGAAGAAGTTGGCGTTTTTGCCATCGGTGGTCTGGGAGAAATCGGGAAAAACACATACGGAATTGAATACCAAGACGAGATTATCATCGTCGATGCTGGGATTAAATTCCCAGAAGATGACTTGCTGGGTATCGACTATGTCATTCCTGACTACTCTTACATCGTAGACAATATCGACCGCGTCAAGGCTGTTTTGATTACACACGGACACGAGGACCACATCGGTGGGATTCCATTCCTACTCAAGCAAGCAAATGTCCCAATCTATGCTGGACCACTTGCCTTGGCTTTGATCCGTGGGAAACTCGAAGAACACGGTCTCTTGCGCAACGCCAAACTTTACGAAATCAACCACAATACTGAGTTGACCTTTAAAAATCTCAAGGCAACTTTCTTTAGAACGACTCACTCTATTCCAGAGCCTTTGGGGATTGTCATTCATACTCCTCAAGGGAAAATTGTCTGTACGGGTGACTTTAAGTTTGACTTAACACCAGTTGGTGAACCAGCAGATTTGCACCGTATGGCTGCGCTGGGCGAAGAAGGTGTTCTCTGTCTTCTGTCTGACTCGACAAATGCGGAAGTACCAACCTTTACCAACTCTGAAAAAGTTGTTGGTCAGTCCATCATGAAAATTATCCAAGGCATAGAAGGACGTATCATCTTTGCATCCTTTGCCTCAAATATCTTCCGTCTCCAGCAAGCAACAGAAGCCGCTGTTAAGACTGGACGTAAGATTGCAGTCTTTGGTCGTTCGATGGAAAAGGCCATTGTCAACGGAATCGATCTTGGCTACATCAAAGCTCCTAAGGGAACCTTTATCGAGCCAAATGAAATCAAAGATTATCCTGCAGGAGAAATTCTGATCCTCTGTACAGGTAGTCAAGGCGAGCCTATGGCAGCCCTCTCTCGTATCGCCAACGGAACCCACCGCCAGGTGCAACTCCAACCAGGTGATACCGTTATCTTCTCTTCAAGTCCAATCCCTGGAAACACTACTAGCGTCAACAAGCTGATCAACATCATTTCTGAAGCTGGTGTCGAAGTTATCCACGGTAAAGTGAACAATATCCATACATCTGGACACGGTGGCCAGCAAGAGCAAAAACTTATGCTCCGCTTGATTAAGCCAAAATACTTCATGCCTGTCCACGGTGAATACCGCATGCAGAAAGTCCATGCTGGACTAGCGGTGGATACTGGTGTCGAGAAGGACAATATCTTTATCATGAGCAATGGTGATGTGCTTGCCCTTACTACTGACTCAGCTCGTATCGCAGGCCATTTCAATGCCCAAGACATCTATGTTGATGGAAATCGTATCGGTGAAATCGGTGCAGCTGTCCTCAAAGACCGTCGTGATCTATCTGAAGACGGTGTCGTTCTAGCAGTCGCAACTGTTGACTTCAAATCGCAAATGATTCTGTCTGGTCCAGATATCCTCAGCCGAGGCTTTGTCTACATGAGAGAGTCTGGCGACTTGATTCGCCAAAGCCAGCGTATCCTCTTCAATGCAATTCGTATCGCACTGAAAAATAAGGACGCCAGCGTGCAATCTGTCAATGGTGCCATTGTCAACGCCATTCGCCCATTCCTCTATGAAAATACAGAACGTGAACCAATCATTATCCCGATGATCCTCACACCAGATGAAGAATAATACTCAATGAAAATCAACAAAACAGCCCCGTCCTCGGAGCTGTTTTTCTCTATGCTTTCTTTTCTTGATTTTTAGAAATACTACGATTTTTACCTTCCAGATACACCATCAAAATTGAAATATCTGCTGGGTTAACCCCAGAAATACGGCTGGCTTGGCCGATGGTTTCTGGATTGATCAGTTTGAACTTCTGACGGGCTTCTGTTGCGATAGAATCAATATCATCCCAGTCAATATTAGCTGGAATACGTTTTTCTTCCATGCGTTTCATCTTGGCAACCTGATCCATGGCTTTAGAAATATAGCCTTCGTACTTGATTTCTGTTTCAATCAATTCGATAATCTTGTCATCCAAGTCCTCTGCAGCTGGTCCGATGAAGGCTACCACATCTTGGTAAGACACTTCTGGACGGCGAAGGAATTCCTTGGCTGTCACCGCATCTGTCAACGGCTTGAAGCCCATCTCCTCAACCTTGGCATTGGTTTCTTTGACTGGCTTGAGTTTAATGCTGTCCAGGCGCTTCATCTCATTGTCAAATTGATTTTTCTTGATTTCAAATCGAGCCCAGCGTTCATCGTCCACAAGTCCAATCTCGCGTCCCATCTCTGTCAAACGCATATCAGCATTGTCATGACGGAGGATAAGACGGTATTCAGCACGACTGGTCAAGAGACGGTAGGGTTCAATGGTTCCCTTGGTCACCAAGTCATCAATCATCACCCCAATATAACCGTCACTACGCTTCAAAATCAATTCAGGCTTATCTTGGACTTTCAGAGCCGCATTGATCCCAGCGATAATCCCTTGGCCTGCTGCCTCTTCGTAACCTGACGTTCCATTTGTTTGACCAGCAGTGAAAAGACCTGAGATTTTCTTGGTTTCCAAAGTCGCACGCAACTGATGAGGCAAGACCATATCATACTCAATGGCATAACCTGTTCGCATCATTTCAGCATTTTCCAAACCTTTAATGGAATGAACCAAGTCACGCTGGACATCCTCAGGCAGACTGGTTGAAAGTCCTTGAACATAGACTTCCTCTGTATTGCGTCCCTCTGGCTCAAGGAAGAGTTGGTGGCGTTCCTTGTCCGCAAAGCGCACAATCTTGTCCTCAATCGACGGACAGTAACGAGGGCCCACTCCCTTGACCACACCTGTAAACATAGGCGCACGGTGGAGGTTGTTTTGGATAATCTCATGACTGGTACCATTTGTGTAGGTCAACCAGCATGGCACTTGGTCCTTGACATAATCCTCATCACGTGAAGTATATGAGAAGTGATTTGGCGCTTCGTCTCCTGGCTGAATCTCTGTCACGTCATAATTGATAGAAGAAGCCTTGACACGTGGAGGGGTTCCTGTCTTGAAACGACCGATTTCGAGGCCCAATTCCTTGAGATTATCAGCAAGGTTAATAGAAGCTAGGCTGTGGTTAGGACCTGATGAGTACTTGAGGTCTCCGATGATAATTTCCCCACGGAGGGCCGTCCCTGTCGTTACGATAACGGCCTTAGCAGCATACTCTTGATGGGTTGCTGTACGGACACCGACAACCTTGCCGTCTTCCACCAAAATCTCATCAATCATGGTTTGACGAAGGGTCAGATTTTCTTGATTTTCAACTGTCTTGCGCATTTCCTTAGAGTAAAGCTCCTTGTCAGCCTGCGCACGAAGGGCACGGACAGCTGGCCCCTTCCCTGTATTGAGCATCTTCATCTGGATGTAAGTCTTGTCAATGGTTTTGGCCATCTCGCCACCGAGGGCATCAACTTCACGCACAACGATCCCTTTGGCAGAACCACCGATAGAGGGGTTACAAGGCATGAAAGCCAGCATTTCAATGTTGATAGTCGCAAGCAAGACCTTACAACCCATACGACTAGCAGATAGGGATGCTTCTACCCCAGCGTGTCCCGCACCGATTACAATAATATCGTATTCTTCAGTAAAATTATAAGTCATATTTCTCTCCTATTCCTCAAGATGAATGTGTCTTAGTTGGCCGTCCCAATCTGGTAGGGCTGTTTTTAGAAAGGCTGGAACTAGCTGGATATTCTGGAGCTGATCCAAATCAATCCATTCACAGGGCTGACTTTTCTCATCTTCCTGCATGGTCAATGGAGCATCTTCAAGCAAATCCACCAGATAATGAAACTCAATGTTGTGATAGGAAACACCGTCTTGTTCAAAACGATTTTCAACCACAAAAGCTAGCTGCCCAGCTTGAGCTTTAACACCCAGTTCTTCCCTCACTTCACGGACTACCGCGTCTTCCGTGCTTTCATTGACTTGAATCGCACCGCCAATAGTATAATACTTGCCCTTATCTTTGGTAACTAGAATCTTGCGATTTTGGAGAATCAAAGCTGTCGCCCGAACACCAAAAACTGTATTTCCTACTTTTGTCCGAAAGTCTTGTTGAGTCATTCTTGTCCTTTCCTCTAAACGACACAAAAACAGTCAAAACTCCAAAGAAGTGCAGGACAAAAAGCCTGCAACATCCATGAGCTTTGACCATCATTTCTATTGCTTTTATTATTGTAGCAAATTGAGAAAATTTGTCAATCTAAATGTACTGACAAACTTGTCCATCGCGGTAGGCATTGTCAATCAAACCACCACCGAGACACTCTTCGCCATCGTAAAAGACAACTGCCTGTCCTGGTGTGATGGCGCGTTGCGGTTCCGCAAAGATGACCTCTGCCTTGTCTCCTTTGACATGCACTGTCACTTTAGAATCCGGCTGACGATAACGGAATTTAGCTGTGCATTCTAGCGTAAATTCTTCTGGCATATCACGAGTAAAGTGGACTTGACTGGCTTCTAGACTGGTTGACATGAGCGAGTCATGGTAGAAACCTTGCCCGACATAGAGAATGTTCTTACTTAGGTCTTTTCCGACAACGAACCAAGGGGCATTGTCACCTCCGTGTTGCCCACCGATACCGAGACCTCCACGCTGACCAATCGTATAGTACATAAGACCTGCATGCTCGCCCATATCGCGACCATCTACAATCATCATGCGACCTGGCTGAGCTGGCAGGTAGTTGCTGAGAAAGTTTTTAAAGTTCTTTTCTCCGATAAAGCAAATCCCTGTCGAGTCTTTCTTCTTAGCAGTCGCAAGGCCTGCTTCTTCTGCTAGTCTGCGAACTTCAGGCTTTTCCAAATGCCCCAGTGGGAACATGGTTTTTTGGAGTTGTTCTTGCGAAAGTTGGCTAAGGAAATAGGTCTGGTCCTTGCCATTGTCCACACCACGAAGCATGTGAACTGTTCCATCCTCATCACGCGCCACTCGGGCATAATGCCCAGTCGCTACATAGTCTGCCCCCAAGGTCATGGCATAGTCCAAAAAGGCCTTAAACTTGATTTCCTTGTTACACATAACATCTGGATTTGGCGTACGTCCTGCACGGTATTCCGCTAGGAAATACTCGAAAACGCGGTCCCAGTACTCTTTTTCAAAATTGACAGAGTAGTAAGGAATGCCAATCTGGTCTGCCACCGCAGCCACATCCTTGTAATCTTCGGTCGCCGTACAGACGCCGTTTTCATCTGTGTCATCCCAGTTCTTCATGAAGATACCGATCACATCGTAGCCCTGCTCCTTGAGAAGAAGAGCCGTCACCGACGAATCAACACCACCACTCATCCCCACGACAACACGTGTTTTAGAGTTATCACTCATGGTAAGTCTCCCATCTATTCGTTTATTCACGATTGAAGGTCGTGTGTGCTTCACGATTGAAGGTCGCTTGAGCAGTATTCATTATAACATGCTTGATTAGAGAAGACAAGAAAGAGGGTGATAATCTACGAACCACTGGTTTTTATTGATAAAAACTTTAGTCATCATCGTCTCTATAAAAATATTTTCTATACACTCTTGATAATACCAAAATTAATGCCAATATCATACCAAGAGCTATAATAATAGAATTTATTAGATTTATTTTAGTATATCCAATCACTAGTCCAATAATTGGACTAGCAGACATGCTTAGATATAATAAAAATGACAAAAAATGAATTTCACCAATTCCAGCAAAAAAATGTTTCATTTTAAATATCCCAATTTTACCTTTCATCTTTATAATTCACTAACAACTCTATTGAATTCTCTTTTTTTTGAAAAATCTTGATAGCAAATTTGCTCCACTTAATGCCACTAAGATTTCAATGGGCAAAAAATAGTAATCCCATATCAAATGAGAAATCAGCAATGTTAGAAATAGTATACAGTCAATATAACTATTCTGAAAATACTCTGTAATTACATAATACAGAAATGCCACAACCACTGCAATTAAAACAATCATCATAATACTATTATCCTGTCCTTCTCACTAACTCTATTTCCAAAACTTCATTTTTGGGGGACTTAGTAACGCAATTCCAATTAGCAATACACCTAATATAAATAAAAGTATTTCCCAAAATTTATTCTCAGTTTTAATAAAGATACCATATCTATCTCATTTCTTATTTTTAAATAATTCATACTCTTTTTCTCTGATAAAGGGAAGTGAGAAATTAGAAAAAATTAGTAGAATTGAAAATAGGTATCCATCTTTTTGCATTGCTAAAACATAGCCTAAAAATAAATAGACAATCAAATCTAGTACAAAAAGAGAAAATATCCTCCTTTTCATTACCTTACTTTTCTTAAAGATTCTGTTTAATAGAATCTTTATCGTAGTATCTACACAAATTTTTATCAAAAAGATAAGAGCCAATACACGATTATCAACGGTACCATGAAGAATAAATGGAAATATAGTTAATATAAAACTAGAAATCTCTAAATATTTTATCCAAGGAGATTGAGACATCTTACTTTTAAACTGACTGATTTTCCTATACTCGCTAGCTAATCTAGTATCAAAATCTTTACCAATTATATTAAAGATTAAGAACTCCAGGATAAAAATACTGATTAATACGATATAAGTAGAAACCTTTCCTGGGAAATATTTATTGATTAAAATCGGGAAACTCATTAACAGAATTGAGTTTATGGCTAGACAAATGGATACTATTTTAGTCTTCACATAATATATAGGTAACGATACTATTGAATAGAGAAACGCTAAAAAAATAAGCAAGAAATACTCAGTGCTGCTAATTAGCGGCGCCCTTAATGATAAAAATAGATAGGCCCCCCACACGATGATGTGTATTTTTCGAATCTGATCTACACTACTCATGCTTCTTCCTCTTATCCTTGGTTCCATTTTTAAACTATGTCAACCTTTTTCACAACTTTATTTCGACTTTCTTTTTTACTTTTTACATTGCTATGATACAATATTTTTAACAAAATTTTATTGTTTGTTAACTTTTTTCACGAAAAGGAGAAAATCATGCGTTATGATTTCGGAAAGGTCTATAAAGAAATACGTGAGTCAAAGGGGCTGACCCAAGAAGATGTCTGTGGGGGTGTTCTCTCAAGAACCAGCCTATCAAAAATCGAAAACGGTAAGACAACCCCAAAATATGAAAATATGGAATTTCTTCTCCGTCAAATCAATATGAGTTTTGAAGAGTTTGAATATATCTGTCAACTTTATCAACCAAGTCAACGTACAGAAATTATGCAAACCTATCTCAATATGCGTTCCATTATCGGGACCAGCGATCTTGTCAATTTAATTCAAAAATGCCAAGACTACCTCAAGACCCACCACGATCTCCCTGTAGAAGAAATCAGAGACATGCTTGAAGTTGTCATTTATATCCGTCAACACGGGACAGGGGAACTATCAGATCACGCAGAACAGGTTGTCAAGAAACTTTGGAGGAAAATTGAAAAACAAGATACATGGTATGAGAGTGATCTGAAAATCCTCAACACCATTCTTTTCAGTTTTTCCATTGATCACCTCCATCTCATTACTGGAAAAATCCTGCAACGCTTGGAAGTCTATAAAAACTACCAACATTTATATGACTTACGAATGGCAATCCTACTCAACCTTTCCACCATTTACTTATACAATCAAGACAAAAACATGTGTAAGCAAATCTGCTACACTTTACTAGAAGATGCCAAGAACAAGAAAAGCTACGATAGGCTTGCTATCTGCTATGTCCGCATCGGGATTTGTAGGGATGATGCTAAACTTATCCAAAAAGGTTTCTCACTTCTAGAGCTGACCGAGGAAACTTCTATGCTGTCTCATCTCAAAAAAGAAGTAGAGACCTATTATCAACCAAAGAAATTATAAAAAAGTCGAGGGGGTTCCTCGACCTTTTCATATTATTCTGTTCGTTATTTCTTAATACCAGTCGTTGTTAAGCCAGAAATTTTTAGCTCTGCCAAGCCACATGGTGTGCTTACTACTATGTGTCCATGTCACTATGAATCGCCGAACGATTTAACGAGAAAGTATGACTTTTACGTTTATCCCAACTCAATTATGACATCTTTTTTCAAAAGTCAATATCTCTCACTTTTTTAACGATAAGAAAGAGGCTGATAAATCATCTCAGCCTCTCTTTCTTACTTTGCAAACAAATCAATTTTTCCCTTTAAGTTCTTTCTTAGCTTGTTCTATCTGGTATTTCACTTGGTCAAACCCTGTACCTCCCAAAGAATTTCGTCTTTGAACAGCAGTTTTAGGTTGCAAGTAGACATAAATATCCTCAGCAATGAGGGAATGATAGGTTTGCAATTCCTCCAAAGTCCAATCTTGAATATTTTTAGCAGACTTGATAGAGTCTAACACTAATCTTCCCACAACCTCATGAGCCTCTCTAAATGGCAAGCCTTTCCCTGCCAAATAATCTGCCAACTCAGTCGCATTTGAAAAGTCCTTCTCTGTCGACTCTTGCATTTTTTCCTTGTTTACCTGCAAACTAGATAACATACCAGCCAACACATCGAGGGAATTTAAAATCGTTTCGACCGTGTCAAACATTCCTTCCTTATCCTCTTGCAAATCCTTATTATAAGCTAAAGGCAAGGACTTCATGACTGTCAATAGTCCAAACAGATTCCCATAAACTCTACCAGTCTTTCCTCGAATCAACTCAGCCATATCTGGATTTTTCTTTTGTGGCATAATAGAGGAACCTGTTGTAAACGTATCTGACAAGGTAATGAATTGGTACTCAAAACTACACCAATTGATCATTTCTTCGCAAAAACGGCTCATATGCATCATGAGTATGCTGGCGTTGGATAGAAATTCTAAGATAAAATCGCGGTCACTAACAGCATCCAAAGAATTTGTATAAGGTTGCTTAAACTCTAACAAATCGCTAGACAATTGACGATCAATGGGGAAAGTCGTCCCTGCCAAAGCTGCCGCACCTAGAGGGCATAGGTCTGTATGCTTCTGGTTAAATTCAAAACGTTCACTGTCTCTTTGAAACATATTGTAGTAAGCCATCAGGTGGTGGGCAAAACTAATAGGCTGGGCATGTTGCAGATGGGTATAACCCGGCATGATCGTCTCCACATGATTTTCCGCCAAGTCTAATAAAACACCTTTGAGATGAGCCAGTTTATCTAGGACATGGCCTAGTTGCTCCTTGAGATACAAGTGCATATCTGTCGCAACTTGGTCATTTCGAGAACGAGCTGTATGTAACTTCCCTGCAAGGGGACCAATTTTTTCTGTCAGCAACACTTCCATATTCATGTGAATATCTTCGTTTGCGATATCAAAGTCAAGTTGGCCTGCCTCTAGCTCTTCTAGAAGCTCTTTCAAGCCTGCTTGAATCTTTTCTGACTCCTTCAAACTCAAAATGCCCGTCTGACCCAACATCTGAACGTGGGCTAAAGAACCAATCACATCAAATTTAGCTAATTTCTGGTCAAAAGATATACTCGCACCAAAGCGCTCTACCCAGTCTTCGACAGTACCTTCAAAGCGACCACCCCATAATTTTGTATTCTTAGCCATATCACATCCACCTCTCTATCCAATCGCGCCCTATTTGGCGCTTTTTTGAACCTCAGAATGAACCTTGGTTGGAAGTCCCCACAACTTAATAAAGCCAACAGCTGCATCTTGGTCAAAGGTATCTGCACTGGTATAAGTCGCCAAATTTTCATCGTAAAGAGAATTTGGTGATTTCCGAGCCACTACCTGAGCACTTCCCTTATAGAGTTTGACTTTTGCAGTCCCATTGACAACTTTTTGAGTCTCTTTAATATAAGCAATCAAGGCTTGTGTAGCTGGACTAAACCACAAAGCATTATAAATGAGATTTGATAATTCATTTTCTATGATTGGTTTAAAATGAGCCACTTCTCTCACAAGCGTCAAGTCCTCAATTTCCTTATGAGCTGTCAGCAAGGTCACTGCCCCTGGGCATTCATAGATTTCTCTTGATTTAATCCCAACTAAGCGATTTTCCACGTGGTCAATCCGTCCAACCCCATGTTTTGCAGCTATTTCATTGAGTTTTTGAATCAAATCTGCCAATTTTAGCCCTTCTCCATTGAGGGAAACTGGAACACCTTCACTAAACTCAATCTCAATGTATTCTGGCGTGTCTGGAGCTTGCTCTGGAGAAGATGTGATGCCAAAGGCTTCTTCTGGAGCCTGATTCCATGGATTTTCCAAAATACCACACTCATTGGCACGTCCCCAAAGATTTTGGTCGACAGAGTAGGGATTGTCAAGGTCAGCAGGAACAGGTACCCCATTTTCCTTAGCATAATGAATTTCTTCCTCCCGAGACCATTTCCATTCACGAACTGGCGCAATCACTTTTAAATTGGGATCCAAGGCTGCAATCGATACTTCAAAACGCACTTGGTCATTCCCCTTACCAGTACAACCATGAGCAATTGTAGTCGCTCCTGTCTGATGCGCTATTTCAACCAATTTTTTAGAAATAAGAGGGCGGCTCAAGGCAGATACCAAGGGGTACTTTTGTTCATAGTAGGCATGTGACTGAAGAGCCACTAGCACATAATCTGTAGCAAATTCGTCCTTAACATCAATGACATAAGATTCGACTGCCCCAACCTTAAGAGCCTTATCATGGATGAAATCTAAGTCTTTCCCTTCACCCACATCCATACAAACTGCAACAACATCATAATCTTTCTTTAACCATGTAATAGCAACTGATGTGTCCAAACCGCCAGAATAGGCCAAAATTACTTTTTCTTTACTCATATTCTTTTCCTTCTTTCTATTTTTCAATGGATGCTTTAAAGGCATCCTCAATGAGTTTGTCTAATTCCCCAGACTCCTTCAACTTTTGAATGGTTTTATCGACTGCCTCTTTCAATTCCTTACTATCTTTTTTCATGGCGACCGCGTAGGAATCATCTTGCTCTTTTTCAAAATTGAGGTCTGCGATTGCTAAATCAGGATTATTTTCCACAAATCCCTTGGCAACTGGTTCTTCAAAAATAACGGCATCCACTTGTCCTGATTTTAAATCTGTGATTAAATTCCCATTTTTAGGCAGAGATACGAGGGAAGAATTTTGTAGCAAATCTTTCGCCATCGTCTCTTGAATCGAACCTTTCTGCGCTCCGACCTTTTTCTGCGCTAAGTCGTTGACAGACTGATAAGTGGCTAAATCAGATTTTTTGACAATGAGCTTATTTTTTGAAGTATAGTAGGGAGTTGAAAAATCGAACACCTTGCTCCGTTCATCTGTCTTAGAAACACCTGATATGGCAAGGTCAGCTTTTCCTGATTGAACACTAGCCAGTACATTGTCAAAACTCATGGGAGATAGTTCCAATTCGACACCTAGTTCTGTTGCGATAGCCTTGGCTAATTCGATATCTGAACCCACAATCTGATTTTTCCCATCAACCACTTTTTGATATTCAAATGGAGCAAAATCTGGATTGAGGGCTACAACCAATTTTCCTTTGGACTTGATGGCTTCAATTCCAGCCGATTGATTGTTACTACAAGCAAATAGTAGGGGGAGCATCACTAAACCAAACATCGTCATCAACACCTTCTTCATCTTATTCATAACAAAACCTCCTTTATGTTTATTCTTTTTTGTTGTATAAATAATACTCCTATCCTCATCGTTTGTCAAGCCTAAATTGAAAAAATTTTCAATTTGAAATAAAAAAACCTAGAAATACTACATAAAAATGTCATTTCTAGGCGTATTTATGCTATTTCTCTCTCTGGAAAACATGAGTATTCAGTCAGTCAAAAGAAGCCGAACGAACTCATTTCCCCTCGCCCAATTCAATGACGCGATGACATTGTTGGGCTACATAAGCATCGTGGGTCACAATAATGACTGTTTTCCCCTCTTGATTCATCTCTAAGAGAAACTTCAAGACCAAATCTCTATTTTCAGGATCCAGCGAACCTGTTGGTTCATCGGCTAAAATCAACTGGCTGGGTTTTAAAATGGCTCTAGCAACTGCAATTCGTTGTTGTTCGCCACCAGACAACTCGGAGACCTTTTGGTGCAAAGTAGCTGACAAACCTACTCTCTCTAAAATCTCTTCCACCTTTTTGAGTTTGTCTTTCTTGGACAATTTCACATATTTCAGCGCCAGCATGAGATTGTACTCGACCGTTTCATCATCAATCAGGGCAAAATTTTGAAACAGATAAGAGATATGTTCACGGATTATTGTTTGCGACTTAGCAGAATTGACCGCTAGATTTGTCTGACCAAAAATCTCATACCGTCCGCTATAATCACCATCTATCAAACCTAATAAATTTAACAAGGTCGACTTACCACTACCACTTTTTCCAACGATGGCAACCAAATCCCCCTGATCAATCCTGAGAGACAAGTGATCCAAAATCACTTTTCCTCCAATGGTTTTGGTAATATTTTCCAACTCAATCATAAGATGCCCCCTTTCAATAACTCTACTAGACTTCTTTTCTCCATCCTAGAAGCCAAGACTAGCACAAATAGCATATCCAGACATGTAAAGCCTGCAAACAGCAGGAGTGGCAAGAGCGCATGGGCAAAGAAAATCAAGACTAGAAGAGGCAGACTATAGCCCATCAAGAGCAGAACTAAGAGAGCGCGGTAGCGATCGACCAGTTTCCACCCCATAAACTTCTTGGTAATGATATCCCTGCGCTTCAATAAGAAAGTAGTAACGAGTAAAAAGTAGGAAATCATCATGCTAAGGAGACCAAACAAAGCAAAGAGTATATTAAGATTTCGAACTGCATCTCGATAAGAATCCACTTTCTCTTGTTGAATGGCTTGAATCGATGAAAATTTTAAATAATTCCCATCTGATAATTTCTCAACTAACTCCGTAATCACTTTTTGATTTTGTTCTGTATTTTCAACTTTCATCGGGTTGTTTAAATCTGTCGTTGACAAGCGAGTCTTTTCTTCCCACATCATGTCTTGATCATTTACTAGACTAATGATTGGATTGTGGAGATTTTCCTTTCGCTCATTATTATAAGGGAAGAAAGACCAATCTCCTTCATAGTAGGCAATTTCTACATCCATATCTTCTATTGTTTTCTTTTGTTGATCTTCATACTTCATAGAAAGATAGGCGATGGATTTTCCCAAGAACTGATTCTTGCCTTCTTGTCCTTTGTCACTGGCTGGAAACAAAATCACCTTTTTAGTGCCGATATCAGGTAACTTAAAGCCCTTACTCTCTAAAAATTGACGGTTTGCATAGTAAACATCTACTTTATCAGGCAGTTGGTAGTGCTGTACTTGTTCTGCTTTGATGACTGGTTTGATAGGAAGACTCCCACTTCGCACATAGTTTACTTGTGTTTTTGCTAGCAAGTCTTGATAAAATTGGTAGAAATAATCTGTAGATTTCCCTGACCCTGCTAGCTCTTCTTGCCACAGATTATCATTGAGTTTGAAGGTTTCTAAGGTCAGGTAATTTCCTTGGCTTACCCACTGTTGCTGATAAGTAAGTTCTTTGTTTTCTTGTTCTAGACTTCTGCCCACCCCAATCAGTAAAACCGTCAATAAAATAGTTGTCCCTATTTTCATCACATAATTGAAGATGAGACCAAGTTTGACAGATGAAAAACCTTTCAACATAGAGCTGACTGTCATTTTTTGAATCATCAGGTAGGTCAGCCAACTGATGAACAAATACAACTGTAAAAGTAGGACTTGGGATAAGAGTAAACTTGGGAACAAAAGTTTTGGTCTGTAGTCCAGCACTAAAAATAGTCCCAAGTCAATGACAAGACTTCCACCCAAGAGAAGATAAAAATTAGTCTTTACAAAACCAGCTAAAATTGCCCTGCTTTGAAAACCAAGTAACTTTTGAACCCCCACTCGTTTCATCTTCATCATTGGCTGATATACTGTTACTAACACAAGAAGTAAAATAGCCAAGACAAAAACAATGGCAGATAAAAGCAAATCTCGATTTATGACTTCCACTGCACTTTTATAGGTAGGCTCTAGCAAGGTAGCCTGGTCTATCTTGAAAAAATCGCTCCATCTCTGTACAATCCTATCCTTATCCATCTCTTGTGTAGAAGTTATCGTATAGCGACCATTTAAACTACGAGATGTATCCTTGATATAGGTTTGAAAAGTCATAAGCTGAATAGGCTTGGCTTTTAGAAAGGTCGGAATCGTACCAAGTTTATTAGAAATTTCTTTATTACTGTAGACTCCTTCACCATCTGTGGTAAAATCAAGAGAAGAAATCCCAAACTCTTGGTAGGGGAAGGTATCTTTATCAAAAACACCAGACTTGATTACCTCATCACCACTGTCTGTTTTGATGATGGAGACCTTGTACTCCTTTGATACATCCTCAAAAAATCGAAGAACAGACGCTGCAGGTTCGTTAATATCTTTCAAATACAAATCCAAAGAATCTACAGTCTTTCCCATTTCCCGAATCCGAACCGCTTCACGTGTGTAGTTTACATTAAAAACAAAAAAAGTGGTACACAGCAACAGCAGAAACATACAAAGATGACTGATTTTTTTCATAAAAGTACCTCCACTAAAGTTCTCCCTCTCCTAATAGGAGAGGGAGAATTTTAATTAAAATCCATAGAAATATTCCATTCCCGTTGGTGGAATTTTATTAAGGGCAGCTTTAGCCCAAACCTCGGGATCTTCACGATCCTTAGAGATTCTACCTCCATGCTTAACAGTTGCTGTATGAGAGCGAGTAGAATGTAAATAATCAGAATAACCAAAAGTTCCTGTCCAACCTACTCCATAGTTCCATTGACCACCCTCAACCCATACTGCTAAAGCATTTGTAGTAGCAAGTATACCACATACCATTAAAGATGCAACACCAATTTTAACTAATTTTCTCATGATTTATTTCTCCTATTATCGAGAGCTGTTCCGTAAAAACAGCTATAGTAATTTATCAACAAGTATCGTAGACCATTGGACTCACCTTCCTTCTATCTCATTCTTTAACAACGAACTTATTTTTAACCGGGAGAATAGTACGCTCCTGTATCAATACCTTGAGTAACTAGAGTAGTACTAATAAAACTTCGACTATTACTCAGTAGAATTAGCACAATAAGCAATATAGATAGCGCTTTCAAATATTCGAATTTTAATTTTCCCATCTTGCCACCTTCTTTCACCTATATTATAAATCAACATATATAAACTGTCAAGCAATTAAAGTAAAAAATCATATATTTTTTTAAAAAAGAATTATAGTTATTTTTGTGTATGAAGAGGATGGTCAAAAACTCAATTTCAGGATAAAATGAAGTAAATATCCCCATAATAAAACGCATAGTATCAGTTTTTTCAAAACCTGATATTATGTGTTTCTTTATTTTAAAGACTTTTTTCCCAGCCTCATACGTTCTCTGACTACTTATCCATCAGATATTGTTCTACCTTGAGTGCCATAACTTCATTATTTTCAATTAGATAAAGCACCTTAGCTTTCATATAATAGTCCTTAGCAACAGAGATATCAAGATCCTCTGTTACATTTCCCAACAAGCAATATAAATCTGCTAACCTAAAGCTACTATGATACTTGTTACAAAATTCAATCATCTCCAATAATAGCAATCTGGACTTGTCCATCTCCTCCTGTTTCCAAAGGTGGTAACAATAATTGTATTTTATTTTGATATACAACTCAATTTGTTCACGCACACTGGTATCGATTTTTGAAAGAGCTACGGAAACCTGTTCATATAGTTGTTCAAATTTCTCCTTATCCTCATCATAGCCTAAGAAAATCAGCAGGGTATTCAAAATATATAAGTAGTCCACTTTATCAATACTAATCCTACTGAGGATGTCCTCTATTTTTGAAATAGCTAGTTTTAATTGATGTTCGCATTGATAGGTTAGAATGGCATCTATCCAGTCCAGATAAATCTTTTCATCAAAAGATAAGGAAATCTGTTGCTTTCTTTCTCCCTCAAAAGCATATTGCAAAGAGGCGTAATCTTGATTTTCCAATAATGTTTCAGACAATCTCTTGAAAGCAGACAAGCCTAGAAACTCTTTCGAAATTTCTCCTGAAAAGAAATAGTCCATATTTAAGCTCATTTTTTCAGATAATTTATATAACAAATCTGCTCCTGGCATATATTTACCTTGTTCCATGCGACTTATCTGAGTTTGTTGGCAAATTCCTTCTGCCAACTCTTTTTGCGACCAGCCCAGCTCTTTTCGCTTATTTTTTAATCTTGTTGCTAATAATGCATGCATGCTATCCACCACTATTTATATTCTATAAAAACATTATACTACTTTTTGAGAAGATTATATCAAATTGTCTACAAAGAGTGAACAGATTTCCCTACATGTAAGCAAAAAAAGGCTAGCAAAAACTAACTTCTAAATAAAACCACACTGTCATTCCAATCTTGAACACAATCAAATTGCAAGGGATACTGTGTGGTTTTTGAATATTCAGAGCTTAAATTTTTGGGCAATTGTCTATCAGAATGTCCTTTTATCTGTCAACAATCCGAGAAAATCTTGGCTCTTCAAGTCTGAGAAATGTTTGGCAGAAAGACTTCCTTTTTGAAGTCCATCATCTCTAACCTGTAAATAATAACTATGTTGGCTTGTTTTAATTGTCAAAAAATCGCCCAATATAAAAACTTTTTTCCAGTTGCGAATCTCAAATTCTTTTATCTCTGATTTTGGAATGCGGATAAGTCCTTGTCGCAAATCACGATGATGCTCACTTGTGAAAGTCATCCCATTACCAATATTTCTTATCAGTAGTTCATCTGGAGTTACCATCACCAGCGCTATTTTAGTTAAGAAAATTTCAACTGTTGGTGGTAAAATCGCTAGATTAAACCAGGGATGTAGGTAGCGATACGCTAAGAAATAATGAGGCTCCTCACCCAATCCTAGTTGTTTATATAAGGTCTTGACCTCACTGTCTAATCTCACTTCAAAAGACACATCCGAATGCTCTTCTTCCTTCTTCTGATTAAAATAACGCATCCAGACTAGGAAACCGATAAAGACTAGGACAAATATTCCTGATAAAAGATATTTTAAATTGTAGTTCATCACTTAACCTCCTGATTCACTACTCCGCCTAAAGCAGAGGCTTATCTATTTTGAAAATAGTTCCATAACAACTTTAAATAAGACGGGTGTCATTAAAATTAGGATAATTCCTATCACAAATATCATGACTACTCGAAAAAGTTCCTTATTTTTAAACATTTTTCCACCCCTTTTCTAGCTACATCATAGTACTCATTAACCCCATATTAAAATTACACCAAACTTATTTTAGCTTTCTTTTTTACTTTTTATATTACTATGATACAATATTTTTAATAGGATTTTATTATTTGTTAACTTTTTTCACGAAAAGGAGAAAATCATGCGTTATGATTTCGGAAAGGTCTATAAAGAAATACGTGAGTCAAAAGGCTTGACCCAAGAAGAGGTCTGTGGAAATGTCCTCTCAAGAACCAGCCTATCAAAGATTGAAAGTGGCAAGGCAACTCCCAAATATGAAAATATGGAGTTTCTTCTCCGGCAAATCAATATGAGTTTTGAAGAGTTTGACTACATCTGCCATCTCTATCAACCGAGCCAACGAACAGAAATCATGCAAACCTATCTCAATATGAGCTCAACCCTAGGGACTAGTGAACTCGAAAAACTATTTCAAAAATGCCAAGACTATCTCAAAACCCACCACGACCTGCCCATAGAAGAAATCAGAGATATGTTGGAAGTTGTCATTCATATCCGTCAACATGATACAGAGCAACTGTCAAACCAAGTGAAACAGACTGTCACAAAACTTTGGGAAAAAATTGAAAAACAAGATACATGGTATGAAAATGACCTAAAAATCCTCAATACCATCCTTTTCAGCTTTCCCATTGATCACCTCCATCTCATTACTGGAAAAATCCTGCAACGCTTAGAAGTCTATAAAAACTACCAACATTTATATGACTTACGAATGGCAATCCTACTCAATCTGTCCACCATTTACTTATACCATCAAGACAAAAATATGTGTCAACAAATCTGCTATACTTTACTAGAGGATGCTAAGAAAAAGAAGCACTACGATAGGCTTGCTATCTGCTATGTCCGTATCGGAATTTGTAGGGATGATGCTAAATTTATCCAAAAAGGTTTCTCACTTCTAGAGCTGACCGAGGAAACTTCTATGCTGTCTCATCTCAAAAAAGAAGTGGAGACCTATTATCAACCGAAAGAAATATAAAAAGTCGAGGGATTTCCTCGACCTTTTCATATTATTCTGTTCGTTATTTCTTAATACCAGCCGTTATTAAGCCAGAAGTTTTTAGCGGCTGTCCATGAACCGTAACGTCCTGCAACGTAGACATCTGCTACACGTTCTTGGTTTTCAGCTGAGTAGTCACCGTTCAAGTATGAATCTGTCAATTGGTAACGTCCGATGTAACGTCCGTTTGTAGCTGTGTAGCTACCACCTGATTCTTTTTGAGCGATCCATTCTTTGGCTTCTGCTTCAGATCCGCTTACAGTTGAAGCAACCGTTTCTTCTGCTACTGTTTCACCTACTACTGGAGTTTCCTCCTCTACTTCTGTAGTTTCTGCTGCTGGAACTGAAACAGTTTCATCTTGAGCAGCTGGTGCTGCATAAGTCGTTGAAGCTGGTGCTACTGGCGCTGCTGGACCGTCGATAACCAACTCTTGACCAACATAAATCATATGGATGTTGTCAATGTGGTTGTTTTCTGCCAATTTCTCAACAGTTGTGTTGTGAGTTTCAGCGATTTCTGAAAGTGTATCACCTTCTTTAACAGTGTAAGTTGATGATTCTTGAGCAGATACAAATGATGGAGCAAATACTGCAAACAAGGCAGCTACTCCTGCAAGAGTTGTTTTAATCTTTTTAGTTGTTGATTTCATATTTGAAAATTCTCCTTCTTTCTATAGTTCTATGATACCTTTTAAATATTACCGTTTCTTGACACTTTTATGTAGAAATATTACAAAATTATTTTTTATTTCCCTAAATAATGTGTTTTTTGTCATAAAAGATACTATTTTTATGCTATTTAAGGTATTAGAAAGGTTTTCATCCACAATTAAAGTCAAGACCTTTATTCTTTGATATAATAGAGATAAGAATTTTTATAAGGGGAAACTGATGAAATCACTTCGTTTTCAATCTGTCTTTGATATCATCGGACCAGTTATGATTGGCCCATCTAGTAGCCATACCGCTGGTGCTGTTCGTATTGGGAAGATCGTCTCTTCCATTTTTGATGATACTCCGACAGAAGTCGAATTCCAACTTTTTAACTCATTTGCCAAGACCTATCGTGGTCACGGAACAGACCTAGCCCTTGTTGCAGGTATTTTGGGCATGGATACAGACGATCCTGAAATCCCAAATAGTCTGGAGATTGCCCACAAGCGCGGTATTAAGATTGTCTGGACTATTCAGAAAGACAGTAATGCTCCGCACCCTAATACCACTAAAATTACTGTTAAAAATGCCCACAAGACCATCAGCGTAACTGGTATTTCTATCGGTGGAGGGAATATTCAGGTCACCGAACTCAATGGCTTTGCCGTCTCTCTCAATATGAATACACCGACTATCATCATTGTTCATCAAGATATTCCAGGTATGATTGCCCTCGTAACAGAAGCCCTTTCACGCTATGGTATCAATATCGCCCAGATGAATGTCACTCGTGAAAAAGCTGGTGAAAAAGCCATTATGATTATCGAAGTCGACAGTCGCAACTGTGATGAGGCCATCGAAGAAATTCGTAAAATCCCTCATCTCCACAATGTCAATTTCTTTAAATAGGAGGAAGCATGTTTTATTCTATCAAAGAATTGGTCGAGCAGGCAGAACTGGACTTTCAAGGAAATGTCGCAGAACTCATGATTACAACAGAGTTTGAATTGACTGGTCGCGAACGTGAAGAAGTCCTCCTTCTCATGGAACGCAATCTGGAAGTCATGAAAGCCTCTGTCCAACTTGGCCTCAATGAAAATAAATCTCGTAGTGGCCTGACAGGTGGAGATGCTGCCAAATTGGACCACTACATCAAAAACGGAAAAACTCTGTCAGATTACACGATTCTCTCTGCTGCCCGAAATGCCATCGCAGTCAATGAACACAATGCTAAAATGGGCTTGGTCTGCGCTACTCCGACCGCAGGAAGTGCTGGCTGTCTCCCTTCCGTTCTCACTGCTGCTATTGAAAAATTAGACCTCAGCCACGAACAACAGCTGGATTTCCTCTTTGCTGCCGGTGCCTTTGGACTAGTCATCGCAAACAACGCCTCTATCTCAGGTGCTGAAGGCGGTTGCCAAGCTGAGGTTGGTTCAGCATCTGCTATGAGTGCTGCAGCCTTGACTCTAGCTGCAGGCGGAACACCTCATCAGGCCAGCCAGGCCATTGCCTTTGTCATTAAAAATATGCTGGGCCTCATCTGTGACCCTGTTGCCGGCTTAGTTGAAGTTCCCTGTGTTAAACGTAATGCCATGGGAGCCAGCTTTGCCTTCATCGCAGCAGACATGGCCTTGGCAGGGATCGAATCTAAAATTCCTGTGGATGAAGTGATCGATGCCATGTATCAAGTAGGAGCAAGCATGCCAACTGCCTTTCGTGAAACGGCTGAAGGTGGACTCGCTGCCACACCTACTGGTCGTCGCCTCCAAAAAGAAATTTTCGGAGAATAAGTTTATCAAATAGGAGAAACCATGACCTCTATCTCAGCTATCTTTTTCGATCTGGACGGAACCCTCGTTGACAGTTCTATCGGGATTCACAATGCCTTTACTCATACTTTTAAGGAGCTCGGGGTGCCTAGCCCTGATGCCAAAACTATTCGTGGTTTTATGGGACCGCCTCTTGAAAGTAGTTTTGCGACCTGCCTGCCTAAAGAACAAATTTCTGAGGCTGTCCAGATATACCGTTCTTACTACAAGGCAAAAGGCATCCATGAAGCTCAACTCTTTCCTCAGATTGTAGACTTGCTTCAAGAACTATCTAAGAATTACCCTCTTTATATCACCACTACAAAGAATACCCCTACCGCTCAAGATATGACTAAAAACTTGGGAATCCATCATTTCTTTGATGGCATTTATGGTTCCAGCCCTGAAGCACCCCATAAGGCAGATGTCATCCGCCAAGCCTTGCAGACACATCAACTAGCACCAGAACAAGCCATCATCATCGGAGATACCAAGTTTGATATGCTGGGAGCTCAAGAAACAGGCATTCAGAAATTGGCCGTCACTTGGGGATTTGGAGAGCAAGCAGATCTACTAAACTATCAGCCTGATTATATCGCCCACAAACCCTTAGAGGTTTTGGCGTATTTTCAATAACATAGACTGGGCAACAACTCCATTTCAGAAGAAAATGAAGTAATACTCAATGAAAATCAAAGAGCAAACCAGGAAAGTAACCACAGGCTGCTCAAAACACTGTTTTGAGGTTGTGGATAGAACTGACGAAGTCAGTAACCATATCTACGGCAAGGCGACGTTGACGTGGTTTGAAGAGATTTTCGAAGAGTATAAATCTCTACATAACAAAACGCATATTACCAAGGTTCTTATGAACAACTTGATAATATGCGCTTTTCTTTTTTATTCAACGTGGGTTGTTTGATTAGCAAAAGCGATAATAGCTTGCTTCAATTCATCTCCACTGAGAGTTCGGAATTCTTCAATCTTTTTATCGATAGCTTCTAGAGGCATGACATTAACCTTACCAACGAAAATCTTATCCATAACTTGGTTATCAACCAATTCGGTCGAAACCAAGAGTTCTTCGTAAAGTTTTTCGCCTGGGCGGATTCCAACTTCAACAATTGGAATTTCGCTTTCGGTGTGTCCACTTAGAAGGACCATTTTCTTGGCCAAGTCATAGATTTTGACTGGTTTGCCCATATCAAGGATAAAGACTTCTCCATCCTTGGCATAAGCACCAGCATGGATAACCAGACGGCTAGCTTCTGGAATGGTCATAAAGTAACGGGTCATGCGGAAGTCTGTGACCGTTACAGGACCACCTTCAGCAATCTGACGTTCAAAGACTGGAATGACACTACCACGGCTACCAAGAACATTTCCAAAACGAACCGCACAGTAGGTTGATTGGCTACGTTGGTTAAAGCCAGTGACAATCAACTCAGCCACGCGCTTGGTTGCTCCCATAACATTTGGTGGATTAACCGCCTTATCTGTCGAAATCATAACCATCTTAGGTACTTTGGCTTCATCAACAGCCTTAGCAACGTTGTAAGTTCCACGAATATTGTTTTTGAAGGCTTCTTTTGGATTACGCTCCATCATAGGAACGTGCTTGTGGGCAGCCGCATGATAAACAATAGCTGGCTTGTACTGCTCAAAGACTTGCAAGAGACGGTCATAGTCTTGAATATCGGCAATCACTGGTACATAATCAATCCCTTGGAATTTGCGAATCAATTCATGATAAACAAGGTAGATGGAATTTTCCCCATGACCGAGCAAGACGATACGTTCAGGATTGAAACGGCTAACTTGGCGACAGATCTCAGAACCGATTGAACCACCAGCCCCTGTGACTAAGATGGTCTTACCTGTCAGTTCTGCGCCCAGACGCGATTCGTCAAGACGAATTTCCTGACGGCCTAAAAGGTCCGTAATATCAATTTTTTGGAAGCCAGTAGCTGCTTGGTGAAGACCTTGAACAACAGTTTCAACCTTAGGCATCTTGTAACATTTGACACCCAGCTTATTACACATCTGCAAGATACGTTCATATTCTGACGGATCCAGCGACGGAATCGCAACGATAACACGCTCGATTTGATGGCGTTTAGCTAATTCAGGCAGATTTTCATAAGAGCCCAAAACAGGAATACCACCAAGTTTTTGACCCTTTTTCTTAGAATCCTTATCCAAGATACCGACCAGTTCTAATTCACTAGTTGGATGTTGGTAACTATCCATAAAGAGAGCCCCACCATCACCGGCACCAATCAAGAAGGTACGGCGGTGTTCTCCATCACCACTGCCTTTTTTGCGTCTGGAGTAGATTAACTGCCAAGTAATCCGTGGCAATAAAATCAAGAAGGTACTCAACAAGATAAAGAGAATGATGAAACGGATGGAGAAGAGTGGCAAGAAGGCATAGCAGATTCCATAAGACAAAACACTGCTAGCAGTCACACCAAAAAAGATTTTCATAAAGTCCGTAATCTTGCTGTAACGACTAATACTAGCATTCAACCCCCAAAATCCAATCATCAATTGATAGAACAGGAAGGCCAAACTCGTATAGATGATGTAGTCAACAGGTGCTGGATTAATCAGCCCATAAAATAAAATATAAGATACAATGATGGAAACCACCATACTGAAAATATCAAATATTCCCCAGAAAACCTGTTTTTGTTGTTTATTTAAAATTTCCACCAGATCAATCACATAATCTGTTAGTTTTTTATTCATGTCAATCTACTCCTCCTTAAAAGAGTTTTACTATATTGTTATTGTATCATATTTTAAGTTATTTGGCTTATTTTTCCAAATAAATAACTGTTCCCTTGTACTCCTTCTTCCATTTAATCCCTCTAATTAAACCTACAATCGTCCCAAGGCCATAAGCAAAGTGAATGGAAAATAAAAGAAAGGGCATCACAATTAGAAATCCATTTTTATGTTTTAATAAAGTCAGAAAAGTGAGCAGTAATAAAAGTAGAAAATAAGTACCTAATAGTAAAGTTATAAATAAGAATGTGAATGGTAATAATGCTAGGCTAAACACAAAACTCAAAACAAATAAACAAGGGACATAGTGAAATAGTGATAAACACTTAGGCTGAACATGAGTTGTCAAGCCAATCCACAAACCATTTGAATATTTTTGATGCAGCATTTTCCTGAATGTTGGTCGAATATACTGATAAGATAGAATACTTGGGCTATAACGTATTTTATAACCATGCTCTCGAATTCTATAATGAATATCATTATCTTCAGTTCGTCCAAGTTGCTCATTTACTAAACCGACCTTCTGGAAAACCTCTCGTTTATACATCCCATGAAAAATGGAAGAAACATATCTATCCTCAGAACTATTTCGGTAATTGGCAATGCTACTACCAAACATATTTTCCTCAACAAGATGCAGGATCTCTGCCCATTTTCCCTTTCCTTCAACAATCGTCGGTCTAGGTCCCCCACAAACAGATTCACCTTGTTGAATAACAGCCACATTGTTCATTACAAAACTCTCAGTAACTTTTGAATGGGCATCAATTTTTAAAACAAGGTCTCCTACAGAATGTTTAACGCCCAAGTTAAAACCACTAGCTTGATTTTTCTTAGGATTGTTATACAATCTAATTGAGTTAAACTCTGTATCTTCTTTTATAAATTCCTGAATGATAGCTGTGGTCCCATCCGTAGACATAGCATTTATAAATAGAATTTCAATATTCTCTTTAGGATAGGTTTGATTTTTTAAGTCTTTAATTAGACCAGGCAAATATTTTTCTTCATTGTATGCACTGATTACAATGGATACGAGAAGACTGTCAACATTTTGAGTCACTACTACTCTCCTGAATTTTTCCTTCCACTATTTTATCATAATTTTCAAGACTTTCCCATTTTTATCTTGAAAGCCAGAAACCTTACTTGACATTATAGGGAAAAAGCCTTAAAATAAGCTGTTATTAAAATCAGCTAGAAGAGGTATTATATGAAAAAGCAATCACTCTTTTTTGTTCCAGGTATTATCCTAATTGGTGTTTCCTTGCGGACTCCTTTTACTGTTTTACCCATTATTTTGGGAGATATTTCTCAAGGACTGGGAGTAGAAGTTAGTTCGCTTGGTGTCTTGACCAGCCTTCCCCTCCTCATGTTTACCCTCTTCTCACTATTTTCTACCCGACTGGCTCAAAAAATCGGCTTGGAGCATCTCTTCACCTACAGCCTTTTCTTCTTGACCATCGGTTCTCTCATTCGACTAATCAATCTGCCCCTGCTCTATCTAGGAACCTTGATGGTTGGGGCAAGTATCGCAGTCATCAATGTTCTGCTTCCTAGTCTCATCCAAGCCAATCAACCAAAGAAAATTGGTTTTCTGACCACCTTATATGTAACTTCTATGGGGGTTGCGACGGCTCTTGCTTCCTATCTAGCCGTGCCTATTACACAAGCCAGTTCTTGGAAAGGACTTATCATCCTCCTCACCCTGCTCTGTCTAGCAACTTTTTTAGTATGGCTCCCAAATCACCGCTATAATCACAAACTGGCTCCGCAAACCAAACAAAAAAGCAAAGCAAAGGTCATGCATAATAAACAGGTCTGGGCAGTGATTGTCTTTGCAGGTTTTCAATCCTTGCTCTTTTACACTGCTATGACTTGGTTACCTACCATGGCCATCCACGCAGGTCTATCCAGTCACGAAGCTGGCTTGCTCACTTCTATCTTCTCTCTGATTAGCATTCCTTTTTCAATGACCATCCCAAGCCTGACAACCAGCTTGTCAACTCGCAACCGTCAGCTCATGCTCACTCTGGTCTCACTGGCTGGTGTGGTCGGCATTTCCATGCTCTTTTTCCCAATCGGTAATTTCTTTTACTGGCTTGCCATCCATCTCCTCATCGGAACCGCAACCAGCGCCCTCTTCCCCTATCTCATGGTCAACTTTTCACTCAAGACAAGCGCTCCTGAAAAGACAGCCCAATTGTCCGGCCTATCTCAAACAGGAGGCTATATCCTAGCAGCCTTTGGGCCAACTCTCTTTGGTTACAGTTTTGATTTTTTCCACTCTTGGGTGCCAGCTGTTGCTGCCCTCTTACTCGTCGATCTCCTGATGACTGTGGCCCTCTTTACAGTGGACAGAGCTGATAAAATCCTTTAATTATTCTAAAATACTTATCAGATATAAACAATGCAAAGCCAGACTCTGTCTGGTTTTTTAGGCGTTTCTATCAAGAAAAAGCACCATCCATCTATTAGCAGAAAAATGGCATTTTTGATATAATAAGATGTATAGAAACTAATTGTCATGCGAAAATAAATTAGTTTATAAGATAGCTACTATTTTAAACGAGGTACATAGAATGGATGAACAGAAATACAATTTGGAAGAGAGTTTAGCAGAGTTAGATAAGCTCTTTTACTTATCAACCAAGGAGACAGATAAGACTGCCTGTGAAGCTCTAGCAGAAAAAGCAAGAATAATTTATGAACAATATCCTGAAGCAGAAGAGATTGCGTTACGATATGCTAGGATTTTGTTCAATTTGTCAGTTGAACAAGTAAATGTAGAAGAAATAGGTAAGACTGTGAATTCAGTCAAACAAATTTTTGAGCAGTTTGAGCAGTCTGAAGACATTGCTTTACAATACGCTATGGTTTTAGTCAATTTGTCAGTTGAACAAGTAAATGTAGAAGGGAGGGGGAATACTGCTAATTCAGTCAAACAAATCTTTAAGCAGTTCAAGCAATCTGAAAGCATTGCGTTACAATATGCTATGGCTTTAGTCAATTTGTCAGCTGAACAAGTAAATATAGAAGAAATAGGCGATACCGTTAGTTCAGTCAAACAAATTTTTGAGCAGTTCAAGCAATCTGAAGACATTTCGTTACGATACGCTACGGTTTTATACAATCTTTCAAACAGGCAAAATGATATCAAAGAGCGTAAAGAATCCATATCAGAAATAGAAGCTTTAACCTTAAAGTTCCAAAATTCTGAAGAAATTGCGTTACGATATGCTATGGCTTTAGTCAATTTGTCAGCTAAACAAATAAATGTAGAAGAACTAAACAAGACCATTCATTCAGTCCAACAAATTTTTGAACAGTTCAATCAATCTGAAGACATTGCTTTACAATATGCTATGGCTTTAGTCAATTTGTCAGCTGAACAAGTAAATGTAGAAGAACTGGACAAGACCATTCATTCAGTCCAACAAATTTTTGAACAGTTCAATCAGTCTGAAAAAATTGCGCTACGATATGCTATGGCTTTATTCAATCTTTCAAACAGACAAAATGATATCAAAGAGCGTAAAGAATCCATATCAGAAATAGAAGCTTTAACCTTAAAGTTCCAAAATTCTGAAGAAATTGCGTTACAATATGCTATGGCTTTAGTCAATTTGTCAGCTAAACAAATAAATGTAGAAGAACTGAACAAGACCATTCATTCAGCCCAACAAATTTTTGAACAGTTCAATCAATCTGAAGACATTGCTTTACAATATGCTATGGCTTTAGTCAATTTATCACTTGAACAAACCAACTTAGATAAATTGAATGATACGGTTTCTAAACTAAAGAAAATAGCTTTAAATTTTGAAAAAAATGAAGATATCACTTTATACTACGCTGAAGCTCTTGCCAAAATTATCACCAAACAACAAAATGAAGAAGAAAAACTTGAAATCATAGATAAACTAAAAAGACTACACGATAGATTCGTACAATCTGAAGAAATTACTGTTCAATATCTTACGGCTCGGATGGATTTGGTAAAGAATAATCAAATAGATCAATCAAATCTCCTAAACGATATCTATCAATCCTTAGAGTCTATTCCGAGTATCAAAATTTTAAATATGTTCATCGGAATACTCGAAAACGAAGAACAATTTAAGCAAGATCAAGTTCAGATTTCCACTACTAATATCGTAAAAGCTCTGGATAAACTTTGTTTTGATTCATCTATTGAAGAAGGGAAAGATGAAAAAGAGAAAAATTTGCTTATTCGCACCTTAAAACTTGGTATCATCTCCGATACAAAATACGATATTTTAAAAAATTGGATAGAGCATTACGGAAAAGACTCCAAAAAAATCAATAAGCTAATTAAAATTTACACGCTTGTCCAACAAATTAAGTATGAGCTTGGATTGAAGGCTGAAGACAAAAATAGAAAACTAAAATTTGGTCACTATACTTCAGGAGAAGCACTCCAAAGCATACTAGGAAAAGAGGATAAAGCTCCATTTTCCATCTCAGGAAAGACACGCCTGAATAACGCCAACTATATGAACGACCCTGAAGAAGGGGTCATTCTAGAAGAAATTTTAAAATTAGAAAAACGCAATCCTTTGGAACCTAGCTCTTGGTTTTTAATGAGTTTCACTAGCAAAACAGACGACCTAGCCATGTGGTCGCAATATGGAAATAATGCAGAAGGGGTCTGTATTGTACTGAATGAGAATGATTTTGCTCGTTATCATTCACTTAGTGACCTTCCTTGGTATCAAAAAAACTCAGATAAACAAATCGGTCATAAAATGAAATCAAGTGTTGAAATCCAAAACGATAACTCTCTAAATGAATCCGACAAAGAGAAGTCAACTAGAGGCAATGAAAGTGTACAAAATTATGAAGACAAACATTCTACACTGAATAATGATACGGATTATTTATATCGCGTAGCTTATGTTCATTACTCCAATGACCAATTCGACATCGAAGAAAGTGAACTATTCACCAATGAAGAAGTAACGCGATTAAAAGGATTGTTAGAGGATTTAAAATCAGAATTAAGAGACTATAAAAATTCAGAGGATTCATTCTATAAAAAAGCCATTGCTGACTGTATAGAAGAAATCCGCTACCTATTCAAATCGGTCGATTATAAGTATGAAGAAGAATTACGTATTCTGCAATACGCTAACCTAATACCAGATAATAACAAAATAAAAATTGATTATTCTCCTGAATTCGGTAAACTTTATCTGGAGAGAAAAGAAAAGATTCAAATCGATGAAGTCATTTTCGGCCCTAAGTTTCCAAATCCTGAATACGTAACTCCTCTATTAAAACTCTTAGATAAGGAAATTAACTATAAAAAATCTACGATAAAATTTAGATAAAGACGGATAAACTCCCCTAAACTCCTAATTTTTCCTAGGAGTTTTTTTATATATAAAAATTTTACACATTTCTCTTGACAGGGCTTTCTTTTAGATGTACAATGTATGTGTAGAAAAATTATATATAAAAATCTTATACATTAGAAAAGGAGGTTCCCCATGTACTTTCCAACATCCTCTGCCTTGATTGAATTTCTCATCTTGGCTGTACTGGAGCAGGGTGATTCTTATGGTTATGAGATTAGCCAGACCATTAAGCTGATCGCTAATATCAAAGAATCCACACTCTATCCCATTCTCAAAAAATTGGAAGGCAATAGCTTTCTGACAACCTATTCTAGAGAGTTCCAGGGTCGCATGCGCAAATACTACTCCTTGACAAATGGTGGTATAGAACAGCTCGTAACCCTAAAAGATGAATGGACACTCTATACAGACACCATCAATGGCATCATAGAAGGGAGTATCCGCCATGACAAGAACTGAATACCTGACTCAGCTAGAACTTTATCTCAAAAAACTGCCTCAGGCTGACCAAATTGAAGCCATGGACTATTTCAGGGAACTCTTTGACGATGCTGGAGTCGAAGGAGAAGAAGAACTCATCGCTAGCTTGGGAACTCCTAAGGAAGCAGCTCACGAAGTCCTCTCCAATCTTCTCGATAAAAAAATCAATGAGGCACCCGCTCAAAAAAATAACCGACAAATTTTGCATATCGCCTTGTTAGCCCTCCTTGCAGCCCCTATCGGTATTCCTCTGGGAATCGCCATCCTCGTGTCCCTGTTCGCAATCCTTGTGGCAGCCTTGACTGTCATTCTAGCTTTCTTTGCGGTTTCCATACTTGGTATCATCGGCGGATTCCTATTTTTAGTTGAAAGTTTCACTGTCTTAGCCCAAGCTAAATCAGCCTTTATCTTGATTTTTGGTTCTGGTTTACTGGCTATCGGTGCTTCTTCACTAGTCTTACTAGGTATTTCCTATGTAGCCCGCTTCTTCGGTCTACTCATTGTTCGCCTGGTGCAATTTGTTCTCAAAAAAGGAAAGAGAGGTGACCAGCATGCGTAAATTGACAAAAGGATTTCTCATTTTTGGTGTGGTGACTACCGTTATCGGCTTTATCCTGCTCTTTGTAGGCATCCAATCTGACGGAATTAAGAGCCTACTTGCCATGTCCAAAGAACCTGTCTATGATAGCCGTACGGAAGAGCTAACCTTTGGCAAGGAAGTCGAAAACCTAGAAATTACTCTCCACCAACACGCACTGACCATCACAGACTCTTTGGATGATCAAATCCACATTTCTTACCATCCATCTATTTCTGCTAACCATGATCTTATCACAAATCAAAACGATAAAACGCTGAGCCTAACGGATAAAAAACTGTCTGAAACTCCATTCCTCTCTTCTGGAATTGGCGGGATTCTCCATATCGCAAGCAGCTACTCTATTCGTTTTGAAGAAGTTATTCTCCAAGTTCCAAAAGGAAGAAGTCTAAAAGGGATCAACGTGTCAACCAATCGTGGACAAACCACCATCATAAATGCTAGCCTTGAAAATGCAACTCTCAATACAAATGGTTATCTCCTCCGAATTGAAGGAAGTCGTATCAAAAACAGCAAATTCAAAACACCAAATATCATCAATATCTTTGATACAGACCTTACAGATAGTCAGCTAGAGTCAACAAAAAATCACTTCTACGTTGACAATATTAAAGTATATGGTAAGGTAGAACTAACTTCTAAAAATGAACTCAGCATCACACTAACTCAAAAAGAAAGCCAAGAAATCAACTTAGACCTATCAAGTCACTATGGTCCTATTTATCAGTTATCAAGAGATGAGAGTCAACATCACCCAAACGAATTAAGCAACCCTTACAAAACTGAAAAAACCGATGTAAAAGGTCAACTCATAGCTAGGGCTGAAGATTATATTAGTCTTGAAACTACAGCCAACAAACCTTAACAAATCTACTTATATCTATCAAAATGATGTATATACAACTAAAAAGGAGGTTCTACCATGAAACAAGAATGGTTTGAAAGTAATGATTTTGTAAAAACAACAAGCAAGAACAAACCTGAAGAGCAAGCTCAAGAGGTTGCAGACAAGGCTGAAGAAACGATAGCCGATCTCGATACACCGATTGAAAAAAATACTCAAATAGAGGAGGACGTCTCTCAAGCTGAAGTCGAACTTGAAAGCCAGCAAGAAGAGAAAATTGAAACGCCTGAAGACAGTGAAGCGAGAACAGAAATAGAAGAAAAGAAAGCATTAGATTCTACTGAAGAAGAGCAAGATCTTTCTAAAGAAACAGAAAAAGTCACTAAAGCTGAAAAGAACCAAGAAGCACTTCCGCAGCAAAAAGCAACCACGAAAGAGCCCCTTCTTCTCAGTAAATCCTTAGAAAGTCCTTATATTCCCGACCAAGCTCCAAAATCTACGGATAGATGGAAAGAGCAAGTACTTGATTTTTGGTCTTGGCTAGTGGAGGCTCTCAAATCTCCTACAAGCAAGCTTGAAACAAGTAGCACACACAGCTACACAGCCTTTCTCTTGCTCATTCTGTTTTCTGCATCTTCCTTTTTCTTTAGTATCTACCATATCAAACATGCTTACTATGGACATATAGCAACTATGCATAATCACTTCCCTGAACAATTTGCTTCATTAAATCTCTTTTCGATTATCTCTATCCTAGTAGCAACAACACTCTTCTTCTTTTCATTCCTCTTGGGTAGTTTCGTCGTGAGACGATTTATCCACCAGGAAAAGGACTGGACGCTAGAAAAGGTTCTCCAACAATATAGCCAACTCTTGGCAATTCCAATCTTCCTCACTGCTATTGCTAGTTTCTTTGCCTTCTTTGATAGCCTACGATTTACAGCCCTTTTGTGTGTGATTAGCATTGGAATCATTCTACTTGCCAGTCTCCATATTATTACAAGACCAAGTCAAGCAAGTGAAACCGACTCCTTCTATCAGTTATTCTTGTCTGTCCTTGTGAACGGAGTCATTATCCTCCTCTTCTTTGTAGCTGAAGTGGCACTGATTGGAGATTATCTTCGTATCTTGGCCTTTCTTTAAACTTCAATCCTGTCATCCATGGCAGGATTTTTTATATACCAAAAAAGCAAGTCGATTGACCTGCTTCTACTTTACTTTTCTTGTGCTAATGTTTTAAAATCTTTGTCTAAGATGGGTTGCACTTCTAATTGATTGGCATCTAGTTGGTGGTAAGATGCTGATGGTAATGACTCTAGGAATTTTGCATAGTCCAAGCGGGCAATGGCTTCATAGTCTTCTGGTTTAGAGCCGTCTCCTGTGATTTGAACCAAGTCAATCTCCCACTGCACTTCCTTATCCACCAATTGCTCAATATAGGCTACAGGAACAAATGGTTCTCTCGGTAAAACGGTCTTGACGCCTTGAGCCAGATGGTAAACACCGTGCACTTGGCCTTCTCCATCCTGATAGAAGGAAACTCTTGCAAAGTAGGCATCTGTCTCTTGAACCGCACGTATACGCGCTTCAAACTGAGCCAAGCCGTCTTCCTCTAAAAAGCTTTTCAAGTCCTCACGACTAAAGAAAACAGGGTTAAAAATTCCTTGGCAAATCGTAAAGCGGGCTACAGTGTCTGCCAGATGGGCTTGAATACTTGCTTGGAAATAAGCTTCAAAATCAAAACCATCTAGCCCCTCAATCTCAGTTCCTGTATAAGCAAGCAGAGCATCTAAAAATGATTTGATAATCTGCCAGTCTGTCTTCGTTAGTAGGTCAGGAAGATCAATACGGTAAGCTTTTTGACCATCAGCATAACTGACCTTAAAAAGAAATTGTGATTGCCCCACTATCGCACACTCGATATACTCGAGACGGTTAAGAGGTTGACGGAGATAAACCGCATCATAACTATGCGACTCCAAACCATCCACCAAGGCCAAGATCGACTTGGCAGTCAAAATTTCCTGTTCTCCTAAAATGCTCTGTTTATTTGGAATAAAAAATGTTTTCGTCATAACTGGACTCCTTTGAAATCGTTTACATATAGTATACCTTATTTTTCTGAAAGATACAGAAACAAACTTTAGATTTTTGAGTAAAAAGCATAGAAAAACAGCCCCTAAGGACTGTTTGATATTATACTGTAGCTGCTTGATCCAAGCTTTCACCGATAGCGGCTAGGCGCTCGACAACTTCAGCTTGTGTCAATTCATTTTCTGAAACATAGCGGTTACGTGGGTGAACACGGCACTCGTGTGAGCATCCACGAAGGTACTTGTCTTCATTTTCTTCTGATGTCAAGATACGACGGTTACAGAATGGATTTCCACAGTTGACATAACGTTCACATGGTGTTCCATCAAACCAGTCTTTCCCTACGATAGTTGGGTTGACATGGTTGACATCTACGGCGATACGCTCGTCAAAGACGTACATTTTCCCATCCCAAAGCTCACCTTGGACTTCTGGGTCTTTACCGTAAGTTGCGATTCCTCCATGCAATTGACCGACATCTTTGTAGCCTTCACGGACCATCCAGCCTGAGAATTTCTCACAGCGAACGCCACCTGTACAGTAAACCACCACGCGCTTGTCCATGAATTTTTCCTTGTTATCACGAACCCATTGTGGTAACTCACGGAAGTTGCGGATGTCTGGGCGGATAGCTCCACGGAAATGTCCTAGGTCGTACTCATAGTCGTTACGTGTGTCAAGGACAACTGTATCTTCGTCTAGGAGAGCTTCCTTAAACTCTTTTGGTGACAAGTAGGCACCTGTTGTTTCAAGTGGGTTGATGTCGTTATCAAAGTCGTTGTCTTCCAAACCAAGGTGGACAATTTCTTTCTTGTAGCGAACAAACATCTTCTTGAAGGCTTGTTCATTTTCTTCGTCAATCTTGAACCAGAGGTCTTCCATACCTGGGAGGCTGTGAACGTAGTCCATGTATTTTTGAGTTGTTTCATGGTCACCTGAAACTGTTCCGTTAATTCCCTCGTCAGCGACTAGGATACGGCCTTTAAGACCGATTGATTTACAGAAAGCCAAGTGGTCTGCAGCAAATTGCTCTGCATTTTCAATTGGAGTGTAAAGGTAGTAAAGTAAGACACGAATATCTTTTGCCATAAGATTTGTTCTCTTTTCTATTCTTAAATTTTCAGAATTTTTCATCTAACTATACTAGTATACCTGCTTGAGAAAACGAATGCAATTTATTTGACTGGAAATTGTAGAAGGTTCTCGAAATTGCCTGAATGTTTAAATAGTGATAAGAAAACATGGATATATATGCTATCGTTTCAAAAAATCACTGCCTTCCCCAGACAAACCTGAGGAAAACAGTGATTCAGTTTTTAGGAATTAGGAATGAATACACGAAATCAATTAATCTTATGATTTTTTGTTTTTCAAGAATTCATCGTATTGTTTTTGCATTTCTTTCAATACTTTATCGTAGGCACCTTCAGATTTCAATTTTTCCATCAATTCTGGAATAGCTTTGTCTGGGTCTACAGTACCAGTGTTGATAGCTGTATCGAATTGTTGCATTGTGTTAGAGATTGCTGAGATTTCAGATTTCACATTGTCAGTGTTAAAGATGAATCCAAGTGCTGGAGATTCTTTAGCTTCAGCCAATTGTTTCTTAGAATCTTCGATTTGTTGGTCTGTAACGTTTTCATTGATGTAAAGAATCCAGTTGTTACCAGTATTCCATCCACCCATGTGAGTGTTTCCTTTGTAGCCATCAAGGACTTTAACACGGTTTTCTTTACCTGCAAGTTTTTCCCAGTTCTTGCCTTCTGGACCGTAAACAAGACCGTTCAAGAGTTCTGGGTTAGTGTTCAAGAGATTCAACACTTCCATTGATTTTTCTTTGTTCTTAGAGTTGTTTGAGATAACAAAGTTAGCAACTTGTGTTGTTTGGTTTTTCTTGATGAAGTTAGTGATTGGTTTGATTTGGATATCTTTGTTGGCAACACGTGAAAGCAAGCTGTTACCATAGTCAGCTGGTCCTACTGTTTCTTCACGAACGAACCAAGTATCTTGTTGAAGGTCAAATGAAGTATCGCTTGTTGCTACGTCTTTTGGAATGTATCCAGCTTCATAGAATTTGTGAAGAGTCTTCAAGTGTTCTTTAAAGCGAGGCACTTCGTAACGGTTTACGATCTTAGTAGTGTCCCCTTCAAGGTCGATAACGAATGGAAGTCCATTTGGAACTGGGTAGTCAAAGTTATCAGATGGGATGAAGTTCTTAGTAACCGCAAATGGTACTACATCTGGAGCTTTTTCTTTGATTTGTTTCAAGACTGGTTCAAGTGTTTCGTATGAAGTGACACCTGAAATATCGATACCGTATTTAGCAAGAAGAGTTCCGTTGAAGGCGAAGTTTTGAGATGATGCAACGTTGGCTGCAACTGGAACTGCGTAAATTTTACCGTTAATGCTGTTACCCTTGATGTAAGCTGGGTCAAGTGCTTTGTAAAGGTCTTTACCTTCTTTTTTGTACAATTCTGTCAAGTCAGCATAAGCACCTTTTTGAGCATTTACAACATAGTTAGATGCAAATGCGATATCGTAGTTTTCACCAGATGATGTGATAACTGACATTTTCTTATCATAGTCACCCCATCCAAGGTATTGGATATCCAATTTAGCACCAACTTTTTCACCGATGATTTTGTTAGCATTTTCTAGCAATTCATCCAAGTTATCTGGTTTGTCACCGATTTGGTACATTTTGATAACAGTCTTATCACCTGAAGCTGAGTCAGCAGCCTTTTTGTTACCTGAAAGGTTTCCACAAGCAGCGAGACCAGCAGCCAAAGCGACTACACTAGCAGATGCAAAAGCATATTTTTTCCAGTTTTTCATGACAAAAACTCCTTTTTTTATTTTTAAACTTATAAACAATGTAATGATCTTATACTCAATGAAAATCAAAGAGCAAACTAGAAAACTAGCCGCAGGCTGTACTTGAGTACGGCAAGGCGACGTTGACGCGGTTTGAATTTAATTTTCGAAGAGTATTAACTTCACACAAGGGAAGTTGGGAACTGAGAAATATTTTTTCTCAACAAGCACTATTCTTTCACACCACCGATAGTCAAACCTTTTACAAAGTAGCGTTGGAAGAATGGATACAAGATTGCGATTGGAAGGGTTGCGACCACAACCATGGCCATACGGCCTGTTTCTTTCGGTAGTGCAACGCCCAGTTGACCAGAGAGGCCGACCGCTTTGGCGATGTAGTCCATATTTTGCTGGATTTGCATGAGCAAATATTGCAATGGATACAAGTTGTCACTCTTGATGTAAAGAAGGGCGTTGAACCAGTCATTCCAGAAACCAAGAGCTGTTAAGAGCGTAATGGTTGCGATACCTGGTAGTGACAATGGCAAACAGATTTGGAAGAAGATCCGAGCCTCACTAGCACCATCGATACGAGCGGACTCAAGAATGGCTTCTGGAATGGTCTTCTTGAAGAAGGAACGCATCAAGATGATGTTAAATGGTGAGAGAAGCATTGGAACAATCAAGGCCCAAACAGTGTCACCAAGTTGAAGTAAACGAGTTACCACGATATAGCCCGGTACCAAACCAGCGTTGAACAACATACTAAGAAGGGCAAAAATCGTAAAGAATCTGCGATACTTAAAGGTTGTCCGTGAGATGGCGTAGGCATAAGTTGTTGTGATAAAAACATTTGTGATAGTACCCACTACTGTTACAAAGACTGAGATGAAGAGGGCTTGTAGGATTTTATCCTTAAACTGTGCCAAGAACTCAAAACCGTCTAAACCAAATTGAGATGGGAAGAAGCTATATCCATTTTGGAGGATACTCTTTTCATCTGTCACAGAGATAACAATAACAAATATAAAGGGTAGGATACAAGAGAGGGCAATCAAACCAGAAATGGTACTAAAGAAGATATCTGCTTTCTTACTGAAGGAGTGAATGCCGACATTATCAATTTTTTCTTTTTTAATTTTCTTTTCTGCCATATTCTCCTCCTTTCTAGAACAAGGCTGAGTTTGGATCAACTCGTCTTGCAAGTAAGTTTGATAGGATAACCAGAATCAAGCCGACAACTGATTGGTAGAGACCTGCTGCTGAAGCCATCCCGATATCCGCTGTCTGAGTCAAACCGTTATAAACATATACATCCAAAACGTTGGTTACGTTATAAAGCTGACCAGCATTGTGGGGGATTTGGTAGAAGAGACCGAAGTCTGCACGGAAGATGTTTCCGACTGCAAGGATGGTCAATACAGTTACCAATGGTGTCAACTGCGGAATGGTTACATTGCGAATTCGTTGCCATTTGCTGGCTCCGTCCACTGTCGCTGCTTCGTAGTAGGTTGGATCAATTCCCATGATTGTCGCATAGTACATGACACTGCTATATCCAAAGCCTTTCCAAATACCTAGGAAAAGTAGGAGATATGGCCAGATACCCAAGTCAGCGTAGAAATTGATTTCCTTCATCCCGATAGACTCTAGGAAATGGTTGAACACCCCTTTATCAATGTTTAGGAAGGCATCTGTAAAGAAACTGATGATAACCCAAGACAAGAAGTAAGGGAACAACATGGAAGTTTGGAAGATTTTAACCATTCTCTTAGAACGGAGCTCACTGAGGATAATGGCAATCCCTACTGATACAATCAAGCCAATAAAGATAAAGCCAAGATTGTAGAGGACAGTATTTCGTGTGATAATAAAGGCATCTCTTGAACTAAATAAGAATCTGAAATTATCTAGTCCGACCCATTTACTATTCATGATACTATCTATGAAACCATTACTGGTCATGTGGTAGTCTTTAAAGGCAACCACGTTCCCAAATACTGGAATGTAGAAGAATAGAATCAACCAGAGCGCCCCTGGCAAAACCATCAAGAGAAAGATCCAGTTGTCTCTCAAGGTTTTTGAAAACTTATTCATAATTTCCTCCCTTTTTTATTTTGATATCCATCTAAAAATTCCTTTTTAGACTTTTGATAACGATTACATTATTAGTATACTCCTATTTGAAGATTAGGTTAAACTACTAATTATAGAAAAAACTCCACAAATTATTTTATGTGGAGTACTTTTGAAGAAAGGGATGTTTCACGGGAAACACTCTGAACAAGGGACACTGTTCTTGTTTTTAAGTTGTATAAATCGTCGATGCGGTCGCAATGGTATGCCACTGGTTGGCTGTTGTGGCTGCGAAGTCCTTGTCTGCGTAGAAGTCAGTAAATGGTAAGATTTCCACTTCTAGCTCATCGATACGGTCCAGCTGACCAGCCAGATAAGCCTCGATACGACTTTCTGCTCGCTTGATGCGTTGCAAGAGTCCGCCCATACGGATATCAACTGTGTCCAAGCCAAAGACCTTGTTTTCCTTCAACCATTGGTGGCTAAAGAGGGCATGGAAGTCTTCAATTTGGCTTCTGAGTTCTGGTAATTCTTGTCTGGCAATTTCTTGCAGACTTTCCTTATCATCCGCTTGATAGGCTTGACGAATGCGTCGTCCCACATCCACTTTGCTACTTAAAATTTGGTTCAACTGGGCCTGAGTTTCAAAGAGATAGGCATAGTTCCCAGCTTTTTCTTTAATGTCAGCAAGCGTCTCAGCAGCCTGAGCGAAGTGCGGTTTGTCCTGTTCAGGTGTCATGTGTCGGTCAAGGATTGGACAGAGAACATCCTGATAAAAGACATAGCGGTTAGGGTTGATGCCACTGAGATTGCCCGGTAGGTCTGGTAAAAGGTTGGCAAGGTCAATCTGCATAAAATCTTCAACCGAAAGACCTGTATTAGTCTGGAAGTGAGCAGACAAACGGTCTAGGCCATTGCCGTAGCTGAGTTCTGCCCAGATTTGCAAGCTTGGTAGGACAGCGAATTGGGCTGTTTCCCCACCATTATCTCCCCAACCTGTCACGATAACTTCTTTGATATCATTGGCACGACAGGCCTTATTGGCTTCAAGAGCGATGAGACGGCTAAAATGGTTATTGGGTGTGAAACCAATCCACTTCCAAGCACCACCTGCAAAGGCAAGGTCATGGCTAATCTTGTGATGGTTGCGGAAGTTGCGATTGTATTTTTCCTCGCTATCCTGATAATAGTCCCAGTAAACCAAAGTTACTCGATCTTTGAGACGGTCTAGGTAGACACGAGTTTCTTCTGGAATTTCCACATCACGATCGTACTGGCCATCTGCTGACATGAGTTTGAAGAACATATCGCTCCACATCTGGCAGTGGAAACCATATTTGTCAGCAATATCCAGCACGCGCTCCAAGTGTTGGCACATAAGGAGACTACGGTCCACAACACCGTTCAAGATCAGGTAGCGTCCCAAACCAACCAAGTGGGCTTCGTCCATCCCGATATTGACCTTGCGAGTTTGTAGTTTAGATAGAGTAGCAAACATGCCATCAATCAGGTCATAAACCTTTTCTTCGCCAATGAGAAGAATGTCCTCTACATCACGGAGCTCCTGGACTTCTTTGACACCCCATTTGACGAAGGCTGACAAGTGGGCCAAGGTCTGGATACAAGGCACAAAGGTCATGTCAAACTGCTGGGCATAGGCTTCGATTTCCTGCAATTCCTCAGCTGAGTAGGCTCCACGGAAATAGCCAAAGTAAGGCTGCCCTTCAATCTGGTAGGTGTCTTCCATGTAGAGCTCAAAGGTTGAGTAGCCCATGAGAGCCAATACCTCAATCATCTGCTTGGCAGAGGCTACATTCAAAACTGCATTGCGCGAACAGTCTGCCATGTAGGCTAGATCCTCGTAAGCTGCCTGTTCTTCAATCGCTACTTTGTTACCTTCTACTAGAGCCGTTGCCAACAAGGACAAGGCGCGATAGAGTTGGTGAGGTTTGTCATAAATTAGTTGATAGTGCCCACTTTCACCCTTAATAGAGATAGACGCTTGATCAGACTGAGTGACTGCCACTTCCACATCTGGTAAAGAGATATGCTTTGTCAGCAAGTCGATAGCCTGCGTTTGTTTGGGACTAAGTCCTGTAAATCTTACCATTGATTTTCCTCCTGTAGCCAATTGACAAGGGCACCGTAGAGATTGGCATCTGCGTGATAGGTGCAGGCTTGAATAACAGGTGCGACCGTGTATTCTTCGTAAGTATCGACAAAGTCTTCAACAGCTTCCTTAACACCTTGGATAAAATCTGAATTTTGACTGATAGAGCCTCCCAGACTGATGACATCTGGATCGATGAGATACTGGATATTGAGCAAGCCTTGCGCCAGATTGCGGTTCATGCGCTCAATAGCTTCTTGACAAAGGGTATTACCTTCTTTAGCTTCTTGGTAAATCTTGCGACCGTCCCAGTCAGTCTGACCAGACTTTTCAATCACGTATCGCACCATATTTCCAGTTGACGCTAGTTGCGACCAGTTGTTGAGCTTTTCAGCAGGGGCAAGGGTGGTCATGTAGCCAAATTCTCCACCCAGACCGTGGCGACCTCGATGAAGTCTACCATTGATAATCATGGCTCCGCCAATCCCTGTCCCAATCACGACACAGGCTGTATTTTCAAGTTCTGGATGAGCCAGTAATTCACTGAGTCCAACGCAGTTGGCATCATTTTCTAGATGGATAGGAATCTGATAAGAGCTAAGCGCCTCATACCAAGAAAATCCGTGAATGTAGGGTACCGCACTGAAGCCATCAATCACACCTGTCTCTTGATTGACCGCGCCTGGAACGCTCATAGCAATCCCACTATAATCCTGTTCTGACAAACGTTGATCTAGCCAAGCTAGTAAGTCCTCCAAGTTTTCAGGCGTTGGGATACTTGTCCTATCTAGTATTTTCCCATCAGGAGTCAGACTGGCAAACTTAATCCCAGTCCCTCCGATATCAATTGTTGCAATGGTCATTGTTTTTACCATAAAAAGGGGCGAATCAGCAGTTAGTTCTTACCTTTTCGCCCCTCCTTTCTCTTTATGTTTACTTTTTGAAATTAAATTTCTTCTTTTTTGATGAATTCTGTACGAATCTCTTGTGGTGAAATGAGGCCTCTATGAACGGGATATGGTCGTTCAAGTAGGTCAAGGAAGAGATGTTGACTTTCCGGTACACGCACATTTTCACTACACATATTGTAGTAACGAAGGACATAGCCTTCTTCATTTTCAGCTACCTTAAAGGCTGTTGGACAGATTTGCGGTATGCTGAGAACAGAATGGCTCAAGAGGATACCATTCGCAGCCACGCTGCCTTCTTGTCTAGCAAGCTGAAGGCTAGTAAACGGTGTCTGCAAGGCTTTAGCACGACGATAGGCTGAGAAGCGTTCTTGGGCTTGGTGGCATTCAAGCGCAAACTCGACTTCAAACTCACGCAAGCATTGTGCTTCTGGTGTTGGGAAGTAACCCCAGTCACCTAGCTCACCTGACGCACGCAGAATGGTCACTGCAATAGTGTCGTCTCCAAGGATTTCGTATTCATTCAATCCCTTGTTGGATACAGTCACCCCTTTTTCATCGTCATACAGACTAACAAAGGCTTGTTGGTGTTGAGGATTTTCAGGATTTTCCCATGAAGTTGCTGGCTTGTTTGGTCGTGTCACCACCTCATAGATGCTTTCAGAATCATTGCTTGGACGCGTGTTATGAGTCTTGACCAAAAGACGGATACGGTGGTCTTTGGCAGTGTTAGTAAAGCGAGTTTTAAAGCGAATTTGTGGATTATCAACGAAGATAGTCATCTCAGTTTCAAGAGGAATGCTTGTCAATTCTTCTGAACGTCCAGCTTCACGCTTCATAAACTCGATGATGCCTTTTTGCTCTTCTTCTAGCTTTTCATCCGCACTGACAGGCACGGTCAATTCATGTTTGAGCAAGATTTTAGCATAGCGAGCTGTGTTTTCCAAAACCTCGTAGCCCTTAAGCTCTGCAAAGATTGGCTCTGTTCCTTTTGGTTGGAAATAGATATACTCATTTCCGATATCCCCACGGTCTTCGAAGCGGATAAAGTCTTCGTAGGCTTCGTGAGTTGTCTTGTCATAAACTGTGATGTTGTCATCCACACTCACCGTTACAAATGGCGTATCAATCACTCCGTTTTGGTAAATGCCTTCACGGTGTTCTTGCTCTCCTTCCAGCAATTGGAAGGTTGTCCAAGAAAGCGGTGCTAGGTGAACTGGAATGGTCACGCGCACTTGACGGGCAATACGAGCTTGGCGGAACTTGTCTTTTGGTAAATCATACTCAAAATTAGCCCCAATGTCTTCGATTTTAGCCTCTACAGGACGACCATCCAAGTCCTCCACACGATAACTTGGCAAGGTTAAGGCAGCCATCTTCTTGTAACCTTCTGTTGGGTGCAATTCCTTGAAATCACAAGTCGCAACATCAATCACTGTGCTGACAGTATCAACCTTATCATGCAAACCTGTGTTAATGACAGTAAAGAGATAATCACTTTGAGCCTTAGCTGTAGCGATTTTACCCTTCCATTCGTTAAGAAGATTGGTCTTAACAAAGTTTCCTACTTGGTTGACCTTGGCAAAACGAGTTTCCATCTCGCGGTGAACTTCGTCCACGCTACAGCCACAGATGCTATCATGCGGTGCATTTTGCAAAAGAGTTTTCCAAGCATAGGTCAACTGGTCCTTATGGTTATGACCCCCAGTGATAATCGTCAAGGGTTCTACAACTTGCTCTAGGAGGTTGCTATTTTCTTGGAAGGCTTGTTTGAGATAAATACGAGATGAAGAAGTGTTGGCAAGTGTGTACCAACCATCTGTTTCCTGACTGGTCAACTCACCTGTAACCGTTGATAACTGCTCTGGCAGGGCACTTTCCACGGCTTGGACATATTCATCAAAAGAACTATGAACAAAGGTTACATCTGGGAAGAGTTCATTTGCCACACGAATGGCTTCACTCAAATTTTTCTGGACAGGCTGGTGGTCACAGCCGTTCATCATCAACCATTGGTTAGTCGAAGCATAGGCACGCACATCTGACAATTTTTGTTTCCAGAAGGTCAAGGCCTCATCTTTGTCAACTGGGATTTCATTCCCATTACTATACCAGTTGGCAAAGAGGATCCCGAGGACACGACTACCATCCGCACCCTGCCAGTACATTTCTGAAAACTGGGAAGTAAACTGCTCATCTTCGAGAACTTGGTTGTCAAATCCAATCGGTTTCACACCACGACCAAAGGCTGCCACGTGAATGCCTAATTTTTGAAGGATTTGAGGAGCTTGTCCCATATTTCCAAAAGTATCTGGGAAGTAACCAATTTGAGTAGATTTGCCCCATTTTGCACATTCTGCTTGACCAATCAAGGTATTTCGGACATTGGCTTCACTTGAAATCAAGTAGTCATCCTGCAAGATGTAAAAGGGACCAATTTTGAGTTTGCCTTGGTCGATGTATCGTTGAACCTTGTCACGATTTTCAGGGCGAATTTGCAAGTAGTCGTCAAGGACAATAGTTTGACCATCCAAGTGGAAGCTCTTGAACTCAGGGTCATTTTCAAATAGATCAAAGAGATTGTCAAATAATTCCACCAACTGCATACGGTGGCTTTCAAAAGGCAAGTACCACTCACGATCCCAGTGACTATGTGAGATAATATGTACGACAACATTTTCCATGAAGTAAAACCTCATTCTAAATTTAAATTTTTATTGTTAACGTTTTAAATGTAAATTTGTGATTCTTTCTAAGAATCAATTGAGCGAAAACATGCTCCTTAACGGATATCCAAGTAATCCAAGACCAATTCACAAAACATCATGTTGGCCCAAGAGAACCATTCACGAGAATAAAGAGTTGGGTCATCTACGTGGAAGCTTTCATGCATAACACCTGTACCACCATCGCAAGCAACCAGCTGATCCAGCAAGAATTTCTTCTCTGCCTTATCTCTTGTTGTCAAGCCTTGGATAGAAAGGGCGATTGGCCAGATATAGCGATAGAAGGTATGAGAACTTCCAAGACCGCTAGCGTATTCTCCTTGGTAGAAGTATGGATTTTCAGGGCTCAGAATGGTACGACGAGTTGCTTGATACACTTCATCATCGACCGAACAGTAACCCAGATAAGGTGCAGCCAGCAGACTTGGTACGTTTGGATCATCCATGATGCTAGCATTTCCTAAACCATCCACTTCAAAAGCATAAATCTTTTCGCCCTTGCTATTGGTCGTGTAGGCATAGTTTTCGATCCCTTCTTGGATTTCAGCCTGGAGGCGCTTGGCATCAGCAATAATGCTCTGGCTATCAGCCAGATCTAATGCTGCGAAGATTTCTTGCACATAACCCAAGACTACTACAGCAAACATATTTGACGGAATCAAGTAACTATACTGACAGCAATCATCACTCGGACGAAAGGCTGACCAAGTCATACCTGTCACTGCAAAATCAGGTCCAAAGCCATCATTTACCAAGGTGTCTTCCTTACGATCGGTATCTCGGACAAAACGATAAGGAGAGTTCTTGTGGTCTTGTTCCACTGTCCAAAGATGGAGAATTTCCTTAGTCGCTGCGACAAAAGTCTCATTAAACTGGCTAGTCTCGCCAGTTTCTTTCCAAAGGAGATAAGCCAACTGCAAAGGATAGCAAAGCGAGTCCACCTCATACTTGCGTTCCCAAATCCAGCCATTAAGGTCTGTGTGGTCAGTCTCGTGGTGCCCCTTCCAGTTTTCCTCAATGTTAAAAGAGTTGGCATATGGATCCTTGAGAATCAAGGTCATCTGACGTTTGACCAAACCTGCAATGGTCTGACGCAGGAGGGCATCTCTTTTAGCCACATGCAGGTAGGGTCTGAGTTGGGCTGTCGAATCTCGAAGCCACATAGCAGGAATATCCCCTGTCAAGACAAAGGTTGAACCATCTTCTAGGATTTCAACCGTATTGTCCAAGGTGTCTGTATAGCAACGCTCAAAGATATCCACCCACTCTGGATGGTCCTTGGCCCGCTCTGCTACTTCATCTAGCCATTCTCTAACAATTTCTTTTGAATAAATCATCGTGCAGTATCCTCTTTCAAACAAGTTTCATTTTCAGTATATAGCTTTTGAGACAGAAAATACATACACAAATGATAGTCATTTTTCTACAAAATAGTTATCTTTGAAGCTCCTTTTCTAAAGGCCCTCTTTTTCTGATATAATGTAGAAAAACAGCTAAAGGAAAGACTATGAAACCACTACTTGAAACCATCGATACCCGCTTTGGAACTGCTAGCAAGCATGCCTTCTCTCGGGGAAATACCCTGCCATACACAGGAGTTCCTTTTGGGATGAATTACTTTGTGCCCCAGACCAGTGACCGGGAGGGAGCTTGGTTTTTCGATCCGCATCTGCCTATCTTTCAGGGGATTCGATTAACCCACCAGCCCAGTCCTTGGATTGGGGACTACTCTTGGCTCCTTCTGACACCTGTCACAGGCCAGCTAGGTGGAGACTGCGTCTTTCACCGCCAGTCTTCCTATGATATCGAAAAAGCCTCTTTCCAACCTCATTATCTGAAGATTTTCTCCCTGCGCTATCAGATTGAAAGCCAGCTCACACCGACTTGCTACGGTGCTTCTATTCGTTTGGAACAAAAGCAAGGCAAAGCCCTCTCCCTCTATCTTCACGCAGCAGATGAGCTGACCGTGGAGCAAGTAGATAAGCGAACTCTTGCCCTGCGACAAGAAGGAAAAACTGAGACCAACAAAAATTCACTGATACTGTTCACTGCCCTGAAAATGAATACGGGTATTCTTGCTGTCAGCCAGGAAGGGAGAGACTGGCGAATTGACTTAGCAAGTAGCCATACTGAAATTCAGCTAGCCACTTCTTTCATCTCTCCTTCTCAAGCACTGCTTAATCTACCTCAAAAGGACTTTGACAGCTGTAAATCAAGTGCACAAGCGAACTGGGAAAATCTCCTCCATCGTTTTGACATTATAGAGACAGGAGAGACTGACCGAACCTTCTTTGACCACTGTCTCTACAGACTCTTCCTCTTTCCTCAGACTTTTTATGAGGTTGATGAATCAGGACAAGCCATCCACATGGATCTGGCTACTGGCACTGTCAAGCCCGGTGTCCTCTTCAGCAACAATGGTTTCTGGGATACCTTCCGCACCACCTTCCCCCTCTTTGCCCTTATCATACCGGAACACTATCACCGCTTTTTAGAATGTTTTCTCAATAGCTACCGCGATACTGGTTTCCTTCCAAAATGGCTGGCTCCAGATGAACGGGGCATGATGCCAGGTACCCTGCTAGATGGTATTATCGCAGATAGCGCCTGCAAGGACATGGCTCCCGATTTAGAGAAAGAACTCCTCCAAGCCATGCTGGAGACAGCCACCAAGTCCGACCCTCTCGGCATCAATGGTCGTCACGGACTAGCCCAATAACAAGAATTAGGTTATCTCTCTACCGACCACCACGAAAGTGTCAGTCACACTCTTGACTATGCCTATAGCGACTTTTGTATCGCCAGCTGTGCCGAAAAACTTAGTCAGAATGACATCGCGGAAACTTATAGAACTGCGTCACAAAATTACCGCCATCTATTTGATGCTGAGACAGGTTACATGCGAGCGCGAGACAATCAAGGAAACTTCCGTCCTGACTTCTCTCCCTATAGTTGGGGACGAGACTACGCTGAATGCTCTGCCATTCAAGCGACTTTAGGTGTCCTCCACGACATCCCATACTTAATCCAGCTTATGGGTGGAAAAGAAGCCTTTAGCAACTATCTTTTGAAGACTTGTCAGGAGGCCCCCCTCTTTGAGACAACAGGCTATGGTTACGAGATTCACGAAATGAGCGAAATGGCTACTGCTCCTTTTGGACAACTCGCTATTTCCAACCAACCGAGCTTCCATATTCCTTATCTCTTCCGTTACAGCAACTACCCTGACTACACTGCCCTTCTCATCAAGACTCTCCGTCAGAAAGCCTTTCATCCAAGCTGGCAAGCCTATCCTGGCGATGAAGACAATGGTAGTCTCTCTGCTTGGTACATCTGGTCAGCTCTCGGTTTTTATCCGACCTGTCCAGGAAAACCAAGCTATGATCTCGGAATCCCTCTCTTTGACCACCTCCGAATCTATCTCGCTAAAGAAGATAAATGGCTAGATATTCATACTGAGCAAAACCACAACCATTTTAACTTTGTCAAAGAATGCCGACTGGACACAACTCTAGTATCAACTATTCAACACCAAGACCTCCTAAAAGCTGATCAGCTAACCTTCACCCTCAGCTGGTTACCAAGTCAGCCGTCCACTTCCTGAAATACAAAAATCTCCTAGCAGACTTTCCTGCTAGGAGATTTTCTTATGAGAGGTACTTGCTTAAGCTTTGAAAATCGGATTTATCATCTGATGTTTATCAAACAATCTACCAATTAAGCTTCTTCGTCTTCTTTACGACGACGGCCTGCAAGACCAAGACCAAGTAATGCACTTGCGGCAGCTGCTACCATAGCTACAGTAGAATCTGCTGTACCTGTATTTGGCAATTCTTGAGCTACTTTACGCGCATTTGCTTGTGCTGATGCTGTTTGACCAGCATTAGCTGAACTTCCATTGTCTGCAGAAGGACGTTGTTTAAAGATATCTTTAGCTACGATTGTGTAAACTTTACCATCTTTAGTAATTACAGTTGCGTTTCCTGCTTTGTCGAAGATAACTTCTACTACATCAGCATTTGCTCCTTTAATCTTAGCTTTTGCAGCTTCTTTTTCTGCATCTGTTAAGTTATTGAAGTCTGCTACTGTTTCTTTTTCGAAGTCAACGTTGATGTTTTCACCATTGTTCTTAGCTGCAACATCTTTAGCATCTTTAACTAATTGAGCTGCTGGAATTGTTGCTGTCTTACCTTCTGGAGTTGTTACTGTCGCATTTCCGTTTTCGTCTACTACTACAGTTGATCCTGGGTTGACTGCTTTAATTGATTCTTTAACTTTTTCAATTTCATCAGCTGTTAATTTAGCTTTATCTCCAACTAACACTCTAGTTGCTGGTGTATTTACACCATTTTGTTGAGTTGGATCAGTTAATTTATCTTCTGGAATTACTAAGTCAAGTTCTGGGATTACTAATACTGTTCCATCACCTTTAGTAACGATTACATCACCTTTATCATTTACTACTACAGTTGATCCTGGGTTTACATCCTCTACTGCTTTCTTAACTTTTGCTTTTTCTTCATCTGTTAAGTTAGCTGGATCTTTAACTACTGTCTTAGTTGCTGGTGTATTTGCTCCATTTCCTGCATTTGCTTTACCTGCGTCTGATGCTGACTTAGTTAAGTCTGTTGCTGGAATTGTTGCTGTTTTGCCTTCTGGTGTTGTTACTGTTGCGTTTCCTTTATCGTCTACTACAACTTTAGATCCTGGGTTTACTGCTTTAACTTTATCTTCGATCGCTTTCTTCTCAGCGTCTGTTAAGTTAGCTGGATCTTTAACTTCTACCTTAGCTGCTGGTGTGTTTACTGCATTTCCTGCATTTGCTTTACCTGCATCTGCTGCTGACTTAGTTACGTCTGCTGCTGGAATTACGGCTGTATTTCCTTCTGGTGTTGTTACTGTTACGTTTCCTTTATCGTCTACTACAACTTTAGATCCTGGGTTTACTGCCTCAATTGCTTTCTTAACTTTTGCTTTTTCTTCATCTGTTAATTTGGCTGGATCTTTAACTTCTACCTTAGCTGCTGGTGTGTTTACTGCATTTCCTGCATTTGCTTTACCTGCATCTGCTGCTGACTTAGTTACGTCTGCTGCTGGAATTACAGCTGTCTTACCTTCTGGAGTTGTGACTGTCGCATTTCCTTTATCATCTACAACTACTGTTGCATCTGGATTTACAGCTTTAACTTTATCTTCGATCGCTTTCTTCTCAGCGTCTGTAAGTTTTTCTGGATTTGCTACTACTGTCTTATCTGCTGGTTTAACGATGTCGTTACCTGCATTTGGTTTAGTTGCAGCTTCTGGATCTTTCGTCAAGTCTGTTGCTGGAATTACAGCTGTCTTACCTTCTGGAGTTGTGACTGTCGCATTTCCTTTATCATCTACAACTACTGTTGCATCTGGATTTACAGCTTTAACTTTATCTTCGATCGCTTTCTTCTCAGCGTCTGTAAGTTTTTCTGGATTTGCTACTACTGTCTTATCTGCTGGTTTAACGATGTCGTTTCCTGCATTTGGTTTAGTTGCAGCTGCTGGATCTTTCGTCAAGTCTGCTGCTGGAATTACGGCTGTCTTACCTGCTGGGGTTGTAACTGTCGCATTTCCTTTATCATCTACAACTACTGTTGCATCTGGATTTACAGCTTTAACTTTATCTTCGATCGCTTTCTTCTCAGCATCTGTAAGTTTTTCTGGATTTGCTACTACTGTCTTATCTGCTGGTTTAACGATGTCATTACCTGCATTTGGTTTAGTTGCAGCATCTGGATCTTTCGTCAAGTCTGTTGCTGGAATTACGGCTGTCTTACCTGCTGGGGTTGTAACTGTCGCATTTCCTTTATCATCTACAACTACTGTTGCATCTGGATTTACAGCTTTAACTTTATCTTCGATCGCTTTCTTCTCAGCGTCTGTAAGTTTTTCTGGATTTGCTACTACTGTCTTATCTGCTGGTTTAACGATGTCGTTACCTGCATTTGGTTTAGTTGCAGCTTCTGGATCTTTCGTCAAGTCTGCTGCTGGAATTACAGCTGTCTTACCTTCTGGAGTTGTGACTGTCGCATTTCCTTTATCATCTACAACTACTGTTGCATCTGGATTTACAGCTTTAACTTTATCTTCGATCGCTTTCTTCTCAGCGTCTGTAAGTTTTTCTG